>NZ_JMCB01000030.1 GCF_000737315.1 Hyalangium minutum | reverse complement strand
CTCCTCGACGACGAGAGAGTGAAGCCAGGCGAACCAGGGGCTGATCGCGGAGACGAGGGCCAACGCCTGAGCCGTGACGCTGGCGACGAGGAGAGAGATCAGCGCCACCGAACTGATACCGCGAGCCACCTCGCTATGCGGGGCGTTCCGCTCAAGGTCATCCAGGAGTAGATGGGACACGTCACCATCGAAATGACCGAGCGCTATGCCCACCTGAGCCCCGACACGCGGCGAGAGGCGGTCGGTGTTCTCGACCGGCCCCTGCCGCTTGCGCCCGCATGCGACATACGTGCAACACGGATGGAGGAAGCGGCTAACCATCCGTAAAGACGTACTCAGGAAGTGGAGGCGGCGGGAATCGAACCCGCTGCCTGCGATGCACCGCAGTGTCTACTGCTGAGGGGTGTCGGAGGTGGGCGCGCGCGGACGCTCGTACATGACAGAGTAACAGGCGCCCTGCCACTCGTACTCGTTGAAGCCGCAGGGCGGCTCGACGTCGGCTAGGAGGAGCCAGCAGCCGCCCTGGATGACCTTGGCCCCGTTGCGTTGGCAGGGGGGACGTTTCTGTCCAGGCAGTGGTTGAGTCGGCAGGTCTGTCGAGACCACCTTGGCGAGTAGCGGAAGCTGTGGGGGCTCGACGCGAGCGGCAAGTGCCTCCTCGCCCAACGCGCGGGTTCCTCCATCGGGTGCGGCGCCCCCATCGGAGGCTTCCGGTGGCATGGCCACGAGCAGCTCCGAATCAGGGGGGCGGTCTGGCCCAAAGAGGCTCTGGCTCCCCCAGACCACCAAGAGGGCTGTCAGGCAGGAGCCCAACGCCCTGGCGAGCTTGGGGTGCTCGGCGCTGGCTCGAGCAGGTTCAGCCGCTGGAACTGCATGCGCCGCAGGTACGGCGGGAGCGGGCCCGCAGCGAACCGCAGCACCAGGCCGGTCCACGGTGAAGAGCGGCTCGTTGGCCCTGGAGCCCAGTCGCCGAGCGATGGTCATCGCTTCCTCGGCCACCTCTCGTGGGGAGGCGCGTTGCTGGGGATCCTCCGCCAACATGCGCTCGATGAGCGCGGAGAACTCCGGCCCCACGCGGCTGTTGTGCGCTTGAGCGGGCAGGCGCCGGGGAGGAGGCGTCTGCAGCCGCTGCTTGACGTCCTCCGGGCTCGTTCCCGGAGGCGGATAGACGCGCGTCACCAGCTTGAAGGCCGTGACGCCCAACGCATAGACATCATCGGCGGCTGTCGGCTCGTAGCGAGCCTCGAGGGTGTCCCAGTGCTTCCAGTGGAAGCGCAGCGCCTGAGGGCTGCGGTACTCCGGAGTGTTGGGGGGCATCAGGCTCTGCGTCAAAGGAGGCGCCCCCTTCCAAGTCCCCGAGCCGAAGTCGATGAGCACGGCCCGTCCTTGAGCATCGACCAAGATGTTGTCGCCCTTCATGTCGCGGTGGAGGCCTTCGATTTGGTGGAGCAGGGCCAGTGCGTCAGCCACCTGGGCCACCACCAAGAGCGCTTGTCGGGGGGAGACCGGGTGGTGACGCGCCCACTCGTACAGCGGCAGTCCGTGGATCCACTGCATGACGATGTAGGGGTGAACGGCGTCGGCCGAAGCATGCCACTCCCCCTGATCCAGCAGCCGTGGCACCGATGGATGCTGGAGCTTCTCCAACAAGGTGGCCTCGCGGCGGAAGCGCGGGTCTCCGGGGAAGACAGCCATCTTCAGCGCCACTGGAGGCGAGTCAGGCTGTGAAGCGAGCCGGGCCCGGAAGACCAGGCCGTAGGAACCCCGGCCGGCATAGCCCTCGATGCGCCAGGGGCCTACGAGGTCCCCAGGACTGAGGGAGGCAGGGGAGGGAATGTCTGTCATTGCATACCTCGGCGTGATGGGGCGGTCAGCTCCGCCCTCGCGCAGCCTACCCAACGAGTAGGCGGGCGTCATGCCGCCCTGGCGGGTTGTGCCAGACACCGGAACCCTCCCGTCCCGAGGCATCGAGAGGGGGACTGCTGGCCTCGGAGCTCAGCTCGCCGCCGACTCCGGGGCGCTCGGGGGCGCCAGGCGCATGGGCTGGGCCCGGCCGTAGGTGAGCGAGCGCCACAGCCACTCGGCCGGGCCGAAGCGGAACCGGGACAGCCACCCGTGGCTGAAGGGGATCTGCAGCGCGAACACGGCCATCGTCAGCGCCACACAGCGCGACGGCGGCAGCTTGCCCACGAGCCCCAGCCCCCACCCGTCGTAGAGGCAGAGGCTCACCACCGACTGCGTCAGGTAATTGGTGAGCGCCATGCGGCCTACCGGCGCCAGCACCGACATCCGTTTGCGCCACCCCTCGCGCTGGAAGAGCAGGGCAAAGGCGGCCACGTACACCGCGGCCAACCCCAGGTAGCCCGCCTCGTGGATGAGCGGCATGATCACCATCCACGCATCCTTCACGGGGTCCACCAGCCCCGCGATGCGCAGGCGCTGCACCACCACCATCGCGCCATTGCCCAGCACGCCCAGCACCAGTCCCCACACGAGCAGCCGGCGGTGCCACGGGCGGTTGCGCTCCACGTCCTGCATCAGCAGATGCCGTCCCGCCAGCAGGCCCAGCAGGAAGCGGCCGAGGATCTCGATCATCCAGAGCAGGCGGTTGACCTGCCAGACCATGGCCGTGACGAAGTATCGCGCGCTCTCCAGCTGGACGGCCCAGAAGGAATCGCTCGCGCGGCCCGCCAGGTACCGCGCCCGCATCTGGGCCAGTGCCTCCTCCTGCGCCTTGGCCTGCTCGGCCGCCGCCTGTGCACCGTGCAGCAGGATGGGGCCATAGTGCTGGATCAGGGGCGCCACCAGTGGCACCACTCCCACCAGCACCAGCACCCAGATCAGCACCGTCTTGTCCGAGCGCTCACGGAAGAGCAGCAGCACGAAGCCCACCAGGGCATAGGTGGAGAGCACGTCACCGGGCCAGATTCCGAAGAGGTGCGTCAGGCCGATGCCCAGCAGCACCAGCAGCCGTCGCGAGTACAGCGGGACAATCGCACGGCCCCGGGCCTTGGCGCGCGACAGCTGGATGGTGAAGCCCAGTCCGAACAGGAACGAGAAGAGGGTGACGAACTTCTGGTTCACGAAGAAGTGGTAGAGCGAGCTGACCACTCCCTCGAACAGCGGAGCTCCCAGCGCCTTGGCCTGCTCGCGCGGCAGCAGGTTGCGCCCGCTGAACCACATGAAGCTGTTCGAGAGGAAGACGCCCCACAGGGCGAAGCCGCGCAGCACGTCCAGCAGGACGACTCGCTCGGACACATCCACCGGGCGGGCCTCGGTCTCCAGGGCCGGCACGGCGGGGGTTGGTTCGGACATGCCTCCAGCAGACGCCCTGGGCCTCCCCGCGTCCATAGGCCGGGCGTGTCACTGTCGGCTGCGGACACGACAACGCCCCCGGTCAACAGCCCCGGAGGCGTCGGTGGTGGCGGTGCTCTGCCTGCTTGGGTGCGCTAGATCGGCATGAAGATCTTCAGGCCGCTGCGGCTCGCGTTGCCCGCCAGCGTGTTGCGCTCGATGAAGTCGCTCGCGGACGAGTGGCCGTCACCCGTGGTGATGGCGGTGTGGCCGTAGATGCTGCCCAGGCGCGTCGAGGTCTTCTCCCAGGTGAGCACCATGCCCGGGATCTTCAGGGCCTCGGACAGCGGCATGTTCACCTGCTTGAACTTGTCCCGGGGCAGGTTGTTGTCGATCTGGTTGCCGTTGCCCCACACCTTGATGCCCATGGAGTTCTTGATGGCCTTGCTCACGCCCGTGGCGCACAGGCCCTGGCTGTTGTAGCCGCCCATGCTCATCGCCGCCGCCTTGCCGGCCTCAGCCAGCTTGCGCATCTGAGGGGTCACCTTGACGCCGTTGACCGTCTGCGCCCCGCCCGTGCCGCCGGTGCCACCCGTGCCGCCCGTGCCGCCGGCCGGCTTCTTGCCGCCGCCCTTGGCGGGCTCGAAGGTGGACTTACCGGAGTGACCCGGGATCTGCAGGGTCTTGCCCGCGTAGATGAGGTTCGGGTTGGCAATCTTGTTGGCCTTGGCCAGCGCGCCGACGGTGGTGTGGTAGCGCGAGGCGATGGCCGAGAGGGTGTCGCCGGACTTGATGCGGTAGGTGGACATGAAGATCTCCTTGCGCTGATTCTCGTGTCAGCCGCGCCGAAGTTGCGTCGAATTTCTCGGGCTCTTGGAATTCATTCACCCCCAGGACCCTACAAATAGGGAAACCCGAGCAAAACCAGGAGGATGAGAGACTCCCGGACTACGGCTCGGGCTCCTTGTCCTCGTCCCTTTCCAGGACGAAGCGCAGCTCACCGGCGCTCACGTGAACGGTGAGGGCGTCGCTGAAGTCGCTCTGGGAGACCACCGTTGAATCCCGCGGGAGGCGGATCATGTAGCCGGGCTTTTCGAACCGGAACCCGTAGGTCGCGCGTGTCAGGTGGTGAAAGGTGAAGCGCCCGTCCGGTCCCGAGAGGACGGTGATGCCGGGCACGGCCACCAAGAGCGCGTTCTCCACCTCGGGCTCTGCCGGATCCTGCGCCCGGTCGAGCGTCACGGTGACCCCCGCGAGCGGGCGGCCCTGGTCGTCCTCCACCCAGCCCGTCCAGCTGTGCCCAGGCTCGAAGCGCAGCTGGAGCGGTGAGGACAGGCTCCGGCGCAGCTCCACGCGGGTGGACACCTCGCGCAGCGTCCTGTCGCCCTCGTACCACGCATAGATGAGATAGGAGCCCTCGGAGAGCGCGGGCAGCAGGAACCGGCCCTCTGCATCCGTCAGCACCACCTCGCCCGCGTGGTAGGGAGGCGCCGCGTCCACGGAGAGGAGCTGTGCGCCCTGAACGGGCTTGCCGGCCTCGTCCATCAACACGCCCGCCAGGCTCAGGCCGCGATTGACGGCGAAGCGCACCTCTTGGGCAGGCGCCACAACCGACATGGAGGTGAGCCGGACCTCGGAGCTGTCCGTGGCGAGCTCATACGGCCCCGGAGTTGGAGCGGAGATCTTGAAGGCGCCGCGCTCATCCGTCCGCGCGCTGGTCACGGGCATGTTCGGGCGGCGATGGTGTCCCACCATGTAGGAGCCCTCCCTCGCGCCCGGCCTCCACAGCTGGAGCGGGAGGTGGGGAAGGGGCCGGCCCTCGGTATCTACGGCGATTCCCTCCACGGGGACGATCTTCTTCAGCGTGAAGTCCAGCAAGGAGCCGTCCTCCGGCAGGTTCTTGTTGGAGTAGTGGTCCAGATAGGAGTCCGCCTGGACACTCACCCCATAGGTGCCCTTGGCCAGGGGGCCTAGCCGGTAGTGCCCCCGCACGTCCGTCGCCACCTTTCCCGCGGAGTTCCTCCAAGGGCCATGGGCCTCGACCTCGGCGCCCTCCACGGGGGCTCCGGCCTCGTCACTCACGGTTCCCTCGAGGAACGCCGGAGGAGAGAGCTCCAAGGTGAGGCTCTCCATCGGGTCCTTGCGGAAGGCCAGGGTCAGCAGGGCCCTCTCCGGCTCCTTCACCGCCTGCAGCACATAGGAGCTCTCGCGGAGTTCGTCGAAGGCGAAGCGGCCCTGCGCATCCGTCTGGGTCTCCCAGAGATGCCCGTTGTCGGTGAGCTGAACGTGGGCGCTCGCGGCGGGGGCACCGCCCTGGAGGACGCGTCCAGAGATTCTTCGCGGGCGCTCCAGGGTCGTTCGAGCATTGAACTTGTAGAGCTCCTGGAGCGAGAAGAACTCGGAGAGCCACCCCGGCTTCGTGAAGACGAGGAAGTACTCCCCGGGCGGCAGGGGCTCGAAGCGGAACATCCCCTGCGCGTCCGTGACGGTGTCGAAGAAGCGGCCCAGGGAGAGGTGGATGGCGGTGACGAGCACGCCCTGCAGAGGGCCCTCATCGTGGCCCACCACCAGGCCCTCGGCGTGGTGCCCCGCAGCCAGCACCAACTCCGCATGCTGCTGGCCGGAGGGTACCTGGCGCAGTACCGCGGCGCCTCGAGGGCTGTCCGCCCAGAGGGTGACGGTCCCTGGCCCCAGCCCTTCCAAGAGGAACGCGCCATCCGCGGCCGACGTCGTCCGAGCCAGGACGAGCACATCCCCCTCACGCGCGGCCACATGCCGCATGAACAGCGCGGACGCCGGGGCGTACCACTGGACGACTTGGGGCGGGGACAGCCCGCGCAGCCCGCCCTGCTCCGCGGGCAGCTCTGAGAGCGTCTCGCGAGGATCCACTCCCGTGGCCAGCACCACCGCGCCTGCCACGGGGCCTTGCGCGTCCCGCACCACGCCTCGGATGCTCAGGTCTCCCGGAGCAGGAGGTGTGGAAGCCACGGGAGCCCGGCCCGGGAGCGCCGCCTCACGAGAGGCCGGCTGCGAGGATGCCCGTGCGGCCTCGGACTCGGGCGCAGAGGGCGCTTCCTTCCAGAAAAGCCCCACCACCAGGCCGAGAAGCACGAGCCCCAGGACGATGAAAGCCGCGCGTTTCAGCGGACGTCTCACTGCAGCCGCAGTGCGTTTGCCTCAGTCCTTCGGGCGGAACGCGCCCTCCACCATGCCGGCCTCGAAGCCCTGGCTGACGTCGCCCTCGGCGGCGTAGCGGTAGAGCGCCGCGGTGTAGATGCCCGACAGCGTCGCGTTCACCAGCGACAGCAGCAGCAGAGAGAGAACGAAGCCGCCGATGACCAGCCCGATGAGGACCGGCGAGCCAGCGGAGACGGCCAGGATGATCATCGGCACGAACACGAGGATGAGCAGGAACGTGGCCAGGCCGGTGATGGCACCGAGCGAGAAGCCGCCAATCACCTGCTCGCCCCACGTCTTCTTGAGCAGCGCCATGCTGCGCTTCACCGCGTCCACCGGGCTGACGTCCTCCGTCACGAGCACGGGCACCACGAGGAAGGTGGCCAGGTTCCACGCCATGCCGATGAGGCCAATGATGATCTTCCCGATGAACCCCGCGCGCTCCTGCAGCGCGCGCAGCACCATGCCCACCGTGGCCGCGATGAGCGCATAGCCGAAGATGGTGCCCACCTTGCTGCCGGCGATGCGGAAGCCGTCCGCCACCGTGGGGTCTCCGCCGCGCAGCCGGATCATCGCCGCGCCTACCAGCGCCGAGTTGCAGAAGAAGATGACGAAGTAGGAGACCAGGTAGAACAGGAAGGCGACGACGTAAGAGCCCACGCCTTCCAGCATCCCCGCCGCGTTCTCCGTCAAGAAGATGGGAAGGGCAAAGGCCACGGTGACCAGCACCAGCATCACGGCCGACAAGGCAGGGAAAAGCATCAATTCCTTATCAGCGCTCAACACCGCAGCACTCGCCTTGGCGAGTTTCCAGCTATTGGAGATTCGTTCGAACACGCAGAGACCCCCGGTTTTGATGGGACGATACCCCGTCAGCGGCCCTCGGCGCACCTGGGGAGCAGGCGAGGGGGCAAGCACGACCTCTTCCCGGGAGGGACCCACGCAAACTTTGCGCAGTTTCAGGCGGAGAACGAAGTGTGCTTGCGCCGTTTGGGATTAGAGATAAGCCGTGCATGATGTGAGGCAGACCTGAATCAACAAAAAGAGGTCAGGGCCGCAGCGGGGGGGGATTGGGGCCGGGCTGAGCTTAAAGGATGATTGTATGAAGAAAGAGAAGCCGCTGTGGTGGCGGTGGGCCCTGCCTGTCTTGCTCCTGGTGTCGTTCATCGGTTTGCAACAGTGGGTACGGTGGCGGCAGGGAACGACGTTTTCCTATTCGGAGTTCCGTGAAGCCGTGGCGCAGGGAAGGGTGTCTTCCGTGCGCATCTCCGCCTCGCATGTGGAGGGCCGCTTCAAGGACGGACCCGAAGACCCGGGCCGTGGCTTCTCCGCGCTCCGCGTGGACGATCCCGACCTGCTGAGAGAGCTGCGCGCCCAGGGGGTGAAGGTCTCGGGGGCGTTGCCAGAGCTGCCGTGGACAACGCTGGCTGTGAGCGTGCTGATGGTGGGCGGCATTGCCTACCTGCTCCTGACGCGCGTCAGTGGCGTGGGCGGGGCAGCGGAGGGCTACCTGTCCGCGGGACGCAGCCGAGCGAAGATCTACGCGGAGCATGACGTCACGGTGGGCTTCGCGGACGTGGCCGGGGTGGACGAGGCGAAGGAGGACCTGGCCGAGGTCGTCTCCTTCCTCCAAACGCCAGAGCAGTTCCGGCGCCTGGGTGGGAAGCTCCCCAAGGGGGTGCTCCTGGTGGGGCCTCCGGGCACGGGCAAGACGCTGCTGGCGCGTGCGGTGGCCGGTGAGGCGAAGGTGCCCTTCTTCAGCCTCAGCGGCTCGGAGTTCGTGGAGATGTTCGTGGGCGTGGGCGCCGCGCGCGTGAGGGACTTGTTCCAGCAAGCCCGGGCGCAGGCGCCCTGCATCATCTTCATCGACGAGCTGGACGCGCTGGGCCGTGCGCGCAACGCCGGGCCCATGGGCCATGAGGAGCGGGAGCAGACGCTCAACCAGCTCTTGGTGGAGATGGACGGCTTCGACCCACGCATCGGCGTCATCCTCATGGCGGCCACCAACCGGCCGGAGATCCTGGACCCAGCGCTGTTGCGGGCGGGCCGCTTCGACCGGCAGGTCCTCGTGGATCGGCCGGACAGGAGTGGGCGGCTGGACATCTTGAAGCTGCACGCGCGCTCGGTGCCCCTGGAGGATGCTGGCGATCTGGAGCGGCTGGCGGGCATGACGGTGGGCATGGTGGGGGCGGACCTGGCCAACGTCATCAACGAGGCGGCGCTGAGGGCATCCCGGCACGGCCAGAACACGGTCACGCGCGCGGATCTGGAGGAGGCGGTGGAGCGCGCGGTGGCCGGGCTTCAGAAGCGCCACCGGGTGCTCAGCGCGCAGGAGCGGGAGCGTGTGGCGTACCACGAGCTGGGTCACGCGCTGGTGGGCATGGCCCTGTCCAGCGTGGGGGTGGTGCAGAAGGTGTCCATCGTCCCGCGAGGGACTGCGGCGCTGGGCTACACCCTCCAGGTGCCCACCGAGGACCGCTTCCTGATGACGCGGCGGGAGCTGGAGGACAAGATCGCCACACTGCTCGGAGGGCGCGTGGCCGAGGAGCTCATCTTCCAGGAGGTCTCCACGGGAGCCCACGATGACTTGCTCAGGGCCACGGACATCGCCCGGAGCATGGTGGTCTCCTACGGCATGACCGAGGTGCTGGGCCTGGCGACGTTCGATGAGGGCCGGGGCTCGGCCTTTCTGGAGTCCGGGCCCTCGCGCACGAGAGGCAACTACAGCGAGGGGCTCGCTCGGCGCATCGACGACGAGGTCGGGAACATCCTCAAGGGGCAGCATGCCCGGGTGCGCGAGCTGCTCGGGAAGCGCGAGCAGGTCCTGCGCCGGGCCGCGCACACGCTCCTGCAGAAGGAGACGCTCAGTGGGGAGGAGCTGACGGCGCTGGTGGCCGCTCCGGGTTCCAGCATCACCCCCGCCCCGCCGCCTCCCAACCGCGACGCGGCCTGAGCTCGCCGCTCGAAGGCCCCAGCTCCTGGCGGAACCACGCGAGTGTCTCCACGAGCCCCTCCTCCAGCGAGGTGCGCGGCTCCCAGCCCAGCAGCGTTCGGGCCCGGGTGATGTCCGGGCGGCGCTGCTGGGGGTCTTCCCTGAGCAGCGGCTGGAAGAGGATGCGCCCTGCTCCGCCCGCTGCGGCGCGGACGGCCTCGGCGAGCTGGAGGAGGGTCATCTCCCGAGGGTTGCCGATGTTCACCGGCTCGGTGACGTTGCACAGGGCCAGCCGCACCAGCCCGTCGATGACATCCCGCACGTAGCAGAACGAGCGCGTCTGCGAGCCGTCGCCGAACACCGTGAAGTCCTCGCCTCGGAGCGCTTGGCCCACGAAGGCGGGCACCACGCGGTCTTCATCCAGGCGCATCCTCGGCCCGTACGTATTGAAGATGCGCGCGATGCGCGTGCGCAGGCCGTGGCCGCGGTGGTAGGCCATGACGAGCGCCTCGCCGTAGCGCTTGGCCTCGTCGTAGCAGCAGCGCGGCCCGATCGGGTTCACGTTGCCCCAGGAGTCCTCCTGCTGGGAATGCACGAGCGGATCCCCGTAAAGCTCCGAGGCGGAGGCCTGAAGGAACACCGCGCCCTTCTCGCGCGCCAGCCGCAGGCCGTTCTCGGTGCCCAGCGAGCCCGCGCGCAGCGTCTCGATGGGCAGCTGGGCGCAGTCGATGGGCGAGGACGGGGAGGCCAGGTTGAAGACGTAGTGCACCGGACCTGCGATGCGCAGCGGCTCGGTGACGTCATGCTCCACGGACAGGAAGCCCCCCAGCGCCGTCAGCCCCGCCAGGTTGCGCGGGTTGCCAGTGACGAAGTTGTCCAGGCTGATGACTTCGTCCGTGCCCTCGCGCAGCAACCGCTCGCACAGGTGCGAGCCGAGGAATCCCGCGCCGCCCAGGACCACGATTCGCTTGCCATGGAAGTCATTCATGCACACCAATCTCAAGCGCGATCCGCAGCGTGAGAAGCGGCTTGGGACTCGGGTACAGCTTCTCGGTCCACCCATCGACGCGCCTCTTCCCCACACGTCCGCCTCTCACGGCCTGTAGGGCCCCGGGGGCACACCGGCGGAAAGGCTGCCGAGGCCGTAGACGACAGCCTCTCCGCTGGCCTTGAATCCGGGCATGGCTCGCAAACTGGGAGAACAACTGGTTTCGGAAGGCGTCCTGAAGCCGGACATGCTGGCGCGGGCGCTCGAGCGTCAGAAGGCCACGGGGCAGAAGCTGGGGGAGTGCCTGGTGCGCCTGGGGTTGGATGAGACCCCCGTACTCCGCGTGCTCGCCCAGGAGTTCAAGACGCGCTTCGTGTCCACCGCGAAGCTCTCCCAGGCGAAGATCGAGCCCTCGCTCCTCGAGAAGATTCCGGTCCGGCTGGCGGAGGGGTTCGACTTCGTCCCGCTGCGGATGGACGAGGCCGGGGTGCTGTACGTCGCCATCGCCGAGCCGCAGCGGCAGCGCGCCATCGAGGAGATTGCCCGCACGGCGGGCGTGAAGCAGGTGCTGCCCTTCGTGGCGGTGCGGCGGTCCATCCGCGCGGCGATCCGCAAGCACTACTACGCGGACGCCCAGGCCTTCGAGCACATGCCGGACGACGAGTCCTGCCCGCACTGTGGGGCGCCCGTCTCGAAGGATGACTTCCAGTGCGAGCGCTGCGAGCTGCTCCTCGTCCGCAGCCCGGACGAGCTGCAGAAGCGGGACAATGTGTCCCTGGTGCGAGCGCTCATCGCCCCACCCGACAAGAAGGTCACCACCGAGAGGCCGGTTCATCCGCTCATGGACAAGACGCGGGCCTCCGGGTACGCGCACGATCCCGAGCGGTCCAAGCTGGTGCCGATCATCACCGGAGGCCTGCTGTCCATCGTGGAGAAGCCGCTCCACCCGTTCGAGGCCTACGTGCTCTCCTTCGTGGATGGCAGGACGCCGGTCTCGGACATCGCGAAGGTTACCAGCCTGGCTGATGTGGAACTGCACGCCATCTTCGAGTCCTTGTGCGAGCGGGAGATCACCCAGCTCACGACTCCTCCCGAGAAGCCAGCCCGTGCCCCCAGGCGTGCTCCGGAGGTGAAGAATGCGAAGCCCGCAGCCAAGGCGGTCAGCACTTCGGCTCCGGCTGAAGCTCCGGCTTCGGCCCAAGCTCCGGCTTCAGCCAAGAGCGCGCCTCCGCAACCGCCCGTGGCCACGCCTGCCCCCGCGCCCGTCACGGACAATGCCGCGGATGGCGTCATCCAGAGGGCCGTGCAGCTGGAGCGCAGCGGGAAGATCGAGGAGGCCATCGCGATGCTCGATCAGGGCATCTCCAAGCTCCCGCAGCCTGCGCCGCTCTACAACCGGCTGGGGATGATCCTGCTGAACCAGCGCAAGGACTACGCGCGGGCCTCGGCGCTCTTCCAGAAGGCAGCGGACCTCGACCCGGACAATAGCGCGTACATGATGAACCTCTATACGGTGCTCAGCCTCACGGCCGACGCGACGAACCCGGGCAAGAAGGTGAAGCGTAGGTGACGGTTTCCCAGGCGCTCCCTTCGCGCCTGTAGAGCTTCCTGGGGCAGGCGGTTATGAAGGCGGCATGCGCTCTCTTCTCTTCGTTGCTTGTCTGTCGCTCGCTGGATGTGCTCACTCGACCCAGTCCGAGTCTCCCGCTGCTGCCCCTCCACTCACGGCCGCCGCCGCGATGGCGATCGTCCAGGCGCCGGACCGGACCGAAGAGGACCGGGCCCTCGATGAGGGGCGCCACCCCGCGGCGCTGCTCGAGTTCGTAGGGGTGGCCCCCGGCATGAAGGTGGCCGAGCTGATGGCCGGTGCCGGGTACACCATCGAGCTGCTCGCCCGCGCGGTGGGGCCCACGGGCGTCGTCTACGGCGAGAACCCGCAGCTCGTCCGCGAGCGCTTCGCCGAGAAGCGCTGGACCGATCGGCTCGCGCGTCCGGTGAACGCCAAGGTGGTGCGGCTGGATCGCGAGCTGGACGATCCGTTTCCGCCCGAGGTGACAGACCTGGACGCGGTGGTGAGCAACATCATCTACCACGACTCCGTGTGGCTGAAGGCGGACCGCGCGAAGATGAACGCGGCGGTGTTCAAGGCGCTCAAGCCGGGCGGCGTCTACGTGGTCATCGATTCGAGCGCGAAGCCGGGCACGGGTGTGAACGACGTCCAGACGCTGCACCGCATCGACGAGCTGGTGGTCCGTGACGAGGTGCTCGCCGCAGGCTTCCAGCTGGCGGCCGAGAGCGACGTGTGGCGCAACCCGCAGGACCCGCGTGACTGGAACTCCAGCCCCGGCACGGCGGGCGAGCGCCGAGGCACGAGCGACCGCTTCGCTCTGAAGTTCGTGAAGCCGAAGTGACCGGAGCGATTCGCTCCCCCCCGAGCTGAATGATGGGCCTCATGCCACCCCTTCCTGGGCCGCCAGCCCAGAGAAGGGGAGGAGGGCCTCCACCATTCCGCGCACGGCCGGAGCCAGGCGCATGCGCTTCAGCTGGGCGTGGTGCTGGGGCCGGAGCCGCGCGAGCGTGTAGGCCACCTTCTTCCGGGAGTGCTCGGGGGAGAAGTAGCGGATGAAGCCCGAAGAGTTGATCGAGAAGAACGACAGCGCATCCGCATCGTTGAGCAGCGCCAGTGCGGAGTCATCTCCCGTCCGCTCGTGACGGGTGATGAGCCAGCGCACCCGCTCACAGGTGGTCGAGTCCATGTCCAGCTCCTCCAGCAGCGAGCAGGTGAGCTCCGCGCCCAGCGCCGCATGCGCGTCCTTGAAGAGCTGGTAGTCCTCCACCTTGTGCTCGATGCGGAAGTCCCCCTCCGAGAGCAGCCGCTCCACGTCATGGAAGAGCGCCGCCACCTGCACCTCCAGGCTGGCCTCGGGCTCCAGCCTCAGCACCCACTGCCAGGTGTCCAGCGCATGCCGGTAGTCCGCGTGGATGAGGGGCTTGTTCAGGTCATGGAGCGCGCGGTGGTGCGAGAGGATCTGTCCGAAGACTGCCCCCGAGGATGCCGGGTTGCGCCGGCCAATCAGGCCTTGGTAGCGCGTGAGGATCTCCAGCCCCGCCTGCGCGAGCCGCTCGCCCTGAGCGCCCGTCAGGTGCAGCGCGAGCCGTTCTTCGCCCGCCGCCGCGAAGACGCGCGCATCCCAGGCGAAGGGATCGAAGCTCGGACTGAGCCATGCCTGCGCGTCCAGGCTGAGCACCTGGGCGCCCACCCCCGCGCCGAGCGGCTGCACGGCCACGGTGGGAAACTCTCGGGCCAGGAGCGCCCAGCCCTCACTGTCTGCAGGACCGGTGGTGTCGACATCGGACAGCAGCAACTGCCTCAGCATCCCGCCTCCCCCTGGAGGCCCCGCTGGAGCCAGCCAAGGCCCATCGTGCGAACTCGCACTCCGGGCCACCACTGGAGGGCCGGGCAATGTGTCCGTGGCGCACCGGACAGTCCGGTGCTCACAGCCCCCGGTTGTCGAACACCTGCGCGGGCTCTCCGTTGAGCAAGGTCTGCTGGAACCGGCCGTGGGTGTACTCCGTGAGGACGTGTTTCCAGAACGCGATGGCGGCGCGGTTCTCGCGGAGCTGTGCCATTTCCCACACGCCTCGGAAGCGGTTCAGGACCCCGAGGGCTGCCTGCTGTCCCAAGCCCTGGCGGCGCTTGGAGCGGAGGATGAAGAACTCGCTCAACTGGTAGTCGCGGCCCTGCGTCATATAAGGAAAGGGGGCCTGCGCGACGAAGGCGAAGCCCACGGGCATCCCGTCGAGCCGGAAGAGGAGCGGATGCACCTGCTCGCTCTCGGACAGCCACGTGCTCAGGTAGTCCGGCTGCCAGACGCCTTGGGCATCGAGCGTGTAGCTACCCCCGAACTCGCTGAGATCATGGAGGTAGAGCGGGTAGAGGTTTCGGAGGATGGGGTACTCGCTGGGAGCGGCGCGCACGATCTGCAAGGACACCTCAGGGCTGCTCGGCCTGGAGCGCATCGAGGAGCGCCTGGACGATGCGGCGCATCTTCTCCGCTGAGTGGACGAGTGTCTCCGCGGCGGAGAGCTCCAAGGGGTCTCCCGGGTGGGTCCGGAGCTCCTCCACGAGTCCCTCCGCGGACAGCTTGAGCAACTCCACCGGGATCTGCAGCTCGGTGGCGATGAGCTCGGCCGAGGTGTTCGAATACAGCTCTTCCGGGAGGCGCGAGCCCCCCACGGCACTTGCTTCCATGGTGCTTCCCCCCCAGCTCTGGCCGGCCCAGGCGGGTCCGCCGGCGCATGGCTGTGTCACGCTTCTGCCAGCTCGCAGTATGAGTGCGCGAAACTCAGAGGTGTTACGCACCCAGGGGCATGTCGCACGGGCGCCCACTCAAGGGAGGCGGGGCAGGCGCCTCAGCCGGCCCGAGCCTGCGGCATGTTCTGGTTGCGTGGCAGGCTGCGGAGAGGCGGGCGGAGCCCCGCGCGGCACGCGAGCACGGCCAGCTCGGTCCGGTTCTCCGCGCTGAACAGCGAGAGCAGCGCGGACACGTGCGCCTTCACCGCCCGCTCGGAGATGCCGAGGTTCGCGGCGATCTTCAGGTTGTCCGAGCCGGTGGACAGGTAGCCCAGCACGTCCCGCTGCCGGGGCGTCATCATCGCCCAGAGCCGCTGCTGGTTCTGTGCCTCGGCCGACGGCTGCTCTGGGGTGTTCGACTCCTGGGCTGCCTGCGCCAGGCTCACCGCGGCGCGCAGGGCCTGGGGGGCCGCCTCGGGCCGCTCTACCGGCGTAGGCCCAGTGCCCGGGAACGCGGCCCGCTGTTGCACCGCGCCCATGATGACCACGGTGGCGTGTGGCGTTTTGCAACGCAGCTCCCTCACCAGCGCGAGGGGATCATCCGTGCGGTGATCCATGTCGACCAGCACCAGCTGCGGCGGGTTGTGCACCTCCCGCTGGAGCTCGGCGGCCGACTGGTACTCGCTAATCTGCTGAAATCCCTGAGACCGGAGGAGCTGGACCACGCCCTCTCGAAACAGGTTTTGATCCGACAGAATGGCAATGCTGGGCTCGTTCACGGTGGGGTTCCCTTTCGGGCCATCAGCACTGCAAGCCGTGTTCCCAAGTGAACAGAAGGCCTCCCAGGGCCGGGAGCGCGCAATTCCTGCGTCCTACCCCGGGGATCCGCAGATTCTGCGCGCCTGCGTGGGGTTTGAAGAGGGGATGCAATCCTGAAGGGCCGTTGCAATTCGCCACAGGTGAGGCAGTCCGCCCTGATCGACCTGTGAGGTAGGTTGTGGACGCGCGACCCAACACGTCCCTTGGGCCCGCTCCATACGACCCAGGGGCGATGCCCCCCAGGGTGAAATCCTTATTCTTTTCGAGAGCTTGCTCGATTCCCAGCAAAGGTCTCGTACGGCGGCACAAGCAGGCGATCCGCCACTACCCGCACGATTTGGACCTGCCTAGGTTCGCCCCCGAAAGCGTGGACCGCAGGCAAGACCACGGTGGCTCGGTGAATTGGCCGCGGCGGGTGCCCTCTTCTTCCCCTGATGCAAGTGGGAGAGGGGCTTACACAGGGCATGACGGTGTCGGAGGCGCAATGAAGAGCAAGCTCATCCTGGTGACCGGCGGTGCGGGCTTCATCGGCTCGCACGTGGCCGAGCAGCTCATGGCGCAGGGGCACCGGGTCCGCGTACTCGACTGTCTGCTGCCGCAGGTGCACGGGGAGGGCCGCCAGCGCCCGGCCTATCTCCACCCAGAGGTGGAGTTGCATGTGGGGGATGTGCGGGACGGGAAGGCGGTGCGGCACGCACTCGAGGGCGTGGACGCCGTGTACCACTTCGCAGCCGCGGTGGGCGTGGGCCAGAGCATGTACGAGATTGCCCACTGCACCTCGGTGAACAACCTGGGGACGGCGGTGCTGCTGGAGGCGCTCAGCCAGAAGCCGGTGCAGCGGCTGGTGGTGGCCTCGAGCATGAGCGTGTACGGCGAGGGACTCTTCACCGGCCCCGCGGGGCGGCTGACGACGGGCCAGGAGCGCACGCGCGAGCAGCTCCAGGCGGGCCAGTGGGAGGTGCGGGACGCGACGGGCCAGGTGCTGATGCCGGTGCCCACGCCGGAGGTCAAGGCGCTCTCTCTCTCCTCGGTGTACGCGCTCTCTAAGTACGACCAGGAGCGGCTGTGCCTCATGGTGGGGAAGGCCTACGGCATCCCCACGGTGGTGCTGCGCCTCTTCAACGTCTACGGGCCCCGGCAGGCGCTCTCCAACCCCTACGCGGGCGTGTTGGCCATCTTCGCCTCGCGGCTGCTGAACGGAAACCGGCCGCTCATCTTCGAGGACGGGCTGCAGCAGCGGGACTTCGTCAGCGTGCATGACGTGGCGCGGGCGTGCCGGCTGGCGCTGGAGGTGCCCGAGGCCGTGGGCGGCGTCTTCAACATCGGCAGCGGGCAGTCCATCACGGTGCGGGAAGCGGCGGCGGCCATCGCCGAGCTGATGGGCAAGCCGCACCTCCGGCCCGAAATCACCGGCAAGTACCGGGTGGGCGACGCGCGCCACTGCATCGCGGACATCTCGCTGGCGCGCAAGGTGCTGGGGTACTCGCCGCAGGTCTCCTTCCACCAGGGGCTCATGGAGCTGGCCGGGTGGCTGCGAGGCCAGGTGGCGCACGATCGCGTGGCTCAGGCCCAGGCGGAGCTCGAGGCACGGGGGCTGACGGTATGAGGCCCACCGCACGTCAGGTGGCCATCCCCCCTCTCTTCGTCCTCCTTCCAGAGCCCGTGGAGTCCCATGTTGGCTAAAGCTGCGTCCCGATCGGGCGTGCGCCGGGTGTTGATGACCGCCGAGACGACCGGCGGTGTCTGGACCTATGCGCTGGAGCTCACCCGGGCCCTCGCGGCCCCGGGGGTGGAGGTGACACTGGCGACCCTGGGCGCGCCGCTGACGCCCGGCCAGTGGCACGAGGCGCGCGCCCTGCCGAACCTGCGCGTCGAGCAGAGCACCTTTCAGCTCGAGTGGATGGACGAGCCGTGGGCGGACGTGAAGGCCGCGGGCGAGTGGCTGCTCGGACTGGAGGCGCGGGTGCGGCCGGACGTGGTGCACCTCAACGGCTACTGCCACGGGGCGCTGCCCTGGAGCAGCCCCACACTCATGGTGGGGCACTCGTGCGTGCTCTCCTGGTGGCGGGCAGTGAGAGGGGAGGACGCGCCCGAGCGGTACAGGCGCTACCAGGCCGAGGTGGCCCGGGGGCTCCGGGCCGCGGGCAAGGTGGTGGCTCCAACGCGGGCGATGCTGGGGGCGCTCCGCGAGCACTATGGCCCGCTGCCGGAGGCCGAGGTCATCGTCAACGCCCGGCGCCCCGACGGCTTTCCGCCGCGCGCCCGTCGGGAGCCCTTCATCCTCACCGCTGGCCGGCTGTGGGACGAGGCGAAGAACGTGGCCGCGCTGGAGGCCGCGGCGCCCCGGCTGCGCTGGCCGGTGAAGGTGGCCGGGGAGACCCAGCTCCCCCCTCGCGAAGAGGGGAGCCACCCCCGCCGGGTGGAGGCACTGGGGTGGCTCTCGCCTCAGGAGCTGGCCGGGTGGATGGGGCGTGCAGCCATCTATGCGCTCCCGGCGCGGTACGAGCCCTTTGGCCTCTCCGTGCTGGAGGCCGCGCTCGCGGGCTGTGCCCTGGTGCTGGGGGACATTCCCAGCCTGCGTGAGGTGTGGGGGGATGACGCGGCGATCTTCATCTCTCCGACGGACGTGGAGGCGCTGACGGAGGCGCTGGAGTGCCTCCGCTGTGAGCCCGGGCGGCTGGCTCGGCTGGCCGCGTGTGCGCGGGTCCGGGCGCTCGAGTACGGCCCGGCACGCATGTGCGCCAACTACCTCGCTGCCTACGCCTCGCTCGTGCGGATGCGCAGAGGCCATCCCGTTCAACCCGAGCCGTCCTCGCGGCGGCAGCCCACCTTGTGAGCTCCCCTCATGAGAGTCCTCTTCTTCTGCCACTCGCTGCTGTCCGACTGGAACCACGGGCATGCCCACTTCCTGCGAGGCATCGTCACGGAGCTGAGTGAGCGTGGCCACGATGTCCACGTCTACGAGCCGTACGAGGCCTGGAGCTTGCGGAACCTGCTGGCCGAGCCGCGGGGGCCGGAGGCGCTGGAGGCGGTGAAGGAGCTCTACCCGCGCGTCACTCCGCACCGGTACACGCTGGACACCTTGGATCTGGAGAGCGCGGTGGACGGCGCGGATCTGGTGATTGTCCACGAGTGGAGCACGCCGGAGCTGGTTCAGCGCCTGGGCGAGCTGCGCGCGGGGGGCGGGCGCTTCCGGCTGCTCTTCCACGACACGCACCACCGGAGCGTCACCGCTCCCCAGGAGTTGGCCCGGTACGAGCTGAAGCATTATGACGGCGTGCTGGCCTTCGGTGAGGTCATCCGCCAGCTCTATGTTGCTCGGGGGTGGTCGCACCGCGCCTGGACGTGGCACGAGGCGGCGGACACCCGCGCCTTCAGGCCGCTGACGTTCGTGGTCCCTCAGGAGGACCTGGTCTGGAGCGGCAATTGGGGAGATGAGGAGCGGACCGCGGACCTGCACGAGTTCCTGCTAGGCCCGGTGAAGGCGCTGGGCCTCAAGGCCCGGGTGCACGGGGTCCGCTACCCGGACTCGGCGCGCAAGGCGCTGAAGGACGCGGGCATCACCTACGCGGGTTGGCTGCCCAACCACGAGGCGCCCCTGGCGTTCGCCCGCGCGCGCGTCACCGTGCACGTGCCTCGCAGGCCCTATGTGGAGGCACTGCCGGGCATCCCCACGATTCGGGTGTTCGAGGCGCTGGCCTGTGGCATCCCCCTGGTGAGCGCGCCGTGGTGGGACGCGGAGGGGCTGTTCAAGCCAGGCCGGGACTTCCTCGTCGCGCGGACGGGCGAGGAGATGCAGCGGACGCTGCGCATGCTGCTGGCGGATGAGCCGCTGCGCCGCGAGCTTGCCACGCAGGGGCGGCGCAGGGTGCTGGCGCGCCACACCTGCACACACCGTGTAGATGAGCTGCTGATCATCTGCCGCGAGCTGGGGCTGGACACCCGGGCGGCGCAACCGCTGGCACAGGAAAGGGTCACCGCATGAGCAAGGGTCTTCGCATTGCTTTCTTTGGCTCGAGCCTCGTCTCCGCCTACTGGAACGCCGCGGCCACCTACTACCGGGGCATCATCCGCGCGCTCCACTCCCGCGGCCACCAAGTCACCTTCTACGAGCCGGATGCCTACGAGCGCCAGAAGCACCGGGACATCGCGGATCCACCCTGGGCGCGCGTGGTGGTGTACCCGGCCGAGGGCACCGAGGCCGTCGAGCGCTGCCTGGAGAGCGCCCGGGGCTCGGACGTGGTGGTGAAGGCCAGCGGCGTGGGAGTCTTCGACGCGCTGCTGGAGGCCCGCGTGCTGGACCTGCGGGGACCGGACACGCAGGTGGTGTTCTGGGACGTGGACGCGTCCACCACGCTGGAGCGCATGAGGAAGAACCCGGGGGATCCGTTCCGCGCCCTCATCCCCCACTATGACCACATCCTCACCTACGGCGGGGGCGAGCCGGTGGTGCAGGCCTACCGGGCGCTGGGCGCGCGCCAGTGCGTGCCCATCTACAACGCGCTGGACCCCTCCACTCACCACCCGGTGGCGCGGCACCCGCGCTTCGTGGGGGACCTGGCCTTCCTGGGCAACCGGCTGCCGGATCGCGAGGCCCGCGTGGAGGACTTCTTCCTGACGGCCGCGAAGCTGCTGCCCCAGCAGCGCTTCCTCCTGGGTGGGAGCGGGTGGGGCGATCGTCCGCTGCCGTCCAATGTGAGGTACCTGGGGCACGTCTACACGCCGGACCACAACGCGCTGAACTGCACGCCCCGCGCGGTGCTGAACATCAGCCGCGAGAGCATGACCCGCTTTGGCTTCTCTCCCGCCATGCGCGTCTTCGAGGCGGCGGGCGCGGCGGCCTGCCTCATCACCGACGCGTGGGAGGGCATCGAGATGTTCCTCGAGCCCGGGTACGAGGTGCTGGTGGCGCACCATGGCGCCGGGGTGGCGGAGCTGCTCAGCGAGCTGAACGCGGAGCAGGCCCGGTGCATCGGCGAGGCGGCCCGGCGGCGCGTCCTGGCCGAGCACACGTACTCACACCGTGCATTGCAGGTAGAGGCGGTGCTGGGCTTCACCGCAGCTCGGAGGACGTCCCTGGGGGCGCAGGAGCAGGTGGCGTAATGAGGACGCCGGGCACCCCGGCGTGCTAGGACCGGAGCCGCAAGGAGGCTCCATGCTCAAGCCAGGAGACGTGGCCCCTGACTTCACCGTCAAGGACCACACCGGCCGGACACATACGCTGTCCGAGTACCGGGGAAAGTCGGTGGTGCTCTGGTTCTACCCGAAGGCGGACACCCCGGGGTGCACGGCCGAAGGTTGCGGATTCCGCGACCAGAGGGACCAGTACAGCAAGAAGAACGCGGTGATTCTGGGCATCAGCTTCGATACCGCCGAGGAGAACAAGGCCTTCTCCGAGAAGTTCGTGTTCAACTTCCCGCTGCTGTGCGACACCGACCGCAAGGTGGGCTTCGCCTACGGCGCGTGTGATGAGCTCCAGGCTGCCAATGCACGCCGGGTGGGCGTCATCATCGGGCCGGACGGGAAGGTGAAGGCGTACTACCCGAAGGTGGACGCGCGAGCGTTCCCTCAGCAGGCCCTCGGAGAGCTGTAGTCCTCCGCCGCTACTTCGCTGCAGGCTCCACCGAGGCCACGCCGCTCACCGGCCCGCCGGGGGCCTGCAGCACCGCCACCACGCGCAGCTTGTCCCGCTTCCAGCCCGCCGCCAGCTTCAGCCGGGCCTCCGAGACGAAGCTGCCCTCCGAGGCCTTCGCGGGTGGCAGCGTCGCCAGCGTCCGCACCACCGCCGCGTGCGAGAGCTTCTTCCCCGCGTTCTCCCCCCGCTTCACGTCCGAGGAGAGCCCCTCCTCGGCGAGCGCCGCCCACAGCTCCAGTCCGGGCGCGGGCGCGGCCTCCGTCCGGACGCGCACCACCACGGTTTCTCCCTCCACGCGGGCGGTAAGGCGCAGGGGCACCTTTGGGCGCTGCGCGGCCGCAGCCGCCTGAGTGCGGGCCTCATCCTCTCCGCCAACGAACGCGCGCTGCCCATCCACCACCATCTGCGGCGTGTACATGCGGTTGTCGTCCCCATCGAGCACGTAGCGCCGCTGCCGCTCGCTGTACTCGCCCGAGGAGTACGGATCCTTCCACCCGAGGTAGTCCCAGTAGTCCACGTGGAAGCCCAGGGCGATGAGCTCCACGCCCTCCACGGGCTGCTTCTGCGCCAGCCGCGCCAGCGCATTGTCGGCGGACGGGCAGCTCGAGCAGCCCTCGGAGGTGAACAGCTCCACCAGCACGGGTGTGCGCGCCGGAGCGGCGCTGAGGATCAGGGGCAGGGCGAAGAGGACGGCGTTCATGCCCGCTGGTACGGCCGCTGGGGCGGGCGGGTTACACGCCTCGGCTCACGGCGCGTAGCTGCGGGTGGGCAGGCGGGAGCGCAGCCAGAGCGCCACGCCCGCGAGCAGCAGCCAGGGCACCAGGTGGCCCAGCATCAAGTGCCCGGCCGTTCCATCCGGGCAGTGCAGGTGCAGGACGAAGAGGCTCACGCCAGCCGCGGACAGCCCGGCGGCGAAGGCGCGCACCGGCTGGAAGGCAGAGCGGCACAGCAGCACCAGGGCCAGCGCCAGCGGCGGAATGGACAGGAGCACCTCGGTTCTCATGCACCCCAGCACTCCGGCGACGAAGCCCTTCGCTGTCGCATAGCCGGAGCCGCCCGCCACCTGGAAAACAGCCACGGCCGCGGCTCCCATTGCCACGAGCACCCAGGGCACATGGCGGCGGGCCGGGGCCAGCGCCATGTATGCGCCGCTGGCCACCATCAAGAGGATGGCAAGCCCTAGCCCCACCAACACCGCCGGAGAGGCCGTGTTCTGCACCAGCCCCTCACGGCCTAGCAGGAGCAGGCCTCCCACCATCACCGCCGCATAGGTGGCCAGCAGCGTCAGCAGCTCGATCCACCACGGCGTGGCCACGGGTTGTTTGCCGAGCTCCTCCAGCGTCTTGCGGCGGGCGGCCTCCATCCCGGGCGTCAGCTCGGGCGTGGCCACCGGCGGCACGGCGCCGAGCGCATCGAAGCCCTCGGTGAGAGGGCGGCAGTCCGCGCACGTGGCGGCATGGCTCGCCAGCTCTGGCGGCAGCGGCGCCCCCGAGCCCAGGGCCTCCAGCACGCGGTCACACTCGGGCGTCATCCGCTCGACTCCTCTCGCAGCTCCGCCAGCAGCTCGCGCAGCCGCGCGTAGCCCCGGTGGGCGCGCACCTTCACCGCCGACTCTGTCAGCCCCATGGACTCGGCAATCTCCGCGAAGCTCATCCCCTCGAAGCGGTGGAGCATGATGGGGACGCGCTGGCCCTCGGGGAGCAGCTCCAGCGCTCGCTGCACCGTGCGCTCCAGCCCCGTGTCCCGAGGCCCGGGCGTCTCCGCGGCCACCGTCGCGGGCAGCTCTCCCTCTGCGGTGAGCTCCTCCGGCCTCCGGCCACGCCGCTGATGGTCTCTCGCCGCGTTGGTGGCGATGGCGTACAGCCACGGCTTCACCCGCGCTCCGGCCTGGAAGCGGCCACGCGCGCGCACCACGGACAGGAACGTCAGCTGGACCAGATCCTCGGCCGCCGAGGGGCTGCCCGTCAGCCGGGCCAGGTAGCCATGCACCGGCCGCGAATAGCGCTGGAAGAGCGCATCAAACGCCGGGGCATCTCCCTGACAGAACCGGGCCATCAACTCCTCGTCGGACACCTCGGCGGAGCTCGCCGAGGCCGTTCCTGTACGCGGGAGGCCCGATTCAGGTTTCAGGGAAGGGGGTGACACAGGCCCGCGCACTCTACCCCGGGGCGAGCGCCCCGGGGCGTGTACCTTTTACGACCCGACAGCCGGCCTACTTCCGCTTGAGCAGGGCCGTCGGTGAGGGCGCCGCGGTGGGCAGGTGGTCCGCCGCGGTGGCGATGGCCTCGCGCACCTTGTCCCCCGCCGCTTGCTTCCGCGCCGCCACCGCGCCCCAGAAGGAGATGGGGGCGTTGAGCTCCGCCTGCTGCTCTGGCGTGTACTTCTTGTAGGAGTACTTGATGGAGTCGGACGGCAGGCGCAAGTCACTGACGATGCGCAGCCACGACAGCACCTTCAGCGAGTAGAAGCTGAAGTCCACCTCCCACCAGAACCAGCCCTGGTTGGCGGTGTTCTGGTGGTAGTGGTGGTTGTTGTGCCAGCCCTCGCCCAGGGTGATGAGCGCCAGCAGGAAGTTGTTCTTGCTGGTGTCCGTCGTCCGGTAGCGGCGCTTGCCGAAGATGTGGCTCAGCGAGTTGATGGTGAAGGTGCCGTGCCACAGCAGCGTGGTGCTCACGAAGAAGCCCCAGATGAGCAGCGAGAAGCCGCCGATGAAGTACAGCGACACGGCCAGCGCGATGGGGGGCAGCAGGTAGAAGCGGTTGAGGAAGCGCAGCTCCGGGAAGCGCGCGAAGTCCTTGATGGAGTCGTACTTCGTCTCCGCGTACTTGTCGCAGAGGATCCAGTTCATGTGGCTCCACCAGAAGCCCTTCTGAATGGGCGAGTGGATGTCCTTCTCGCCGTCAGACTCGCGGTGGTGGTGCCGGTGGTGCGCCGCCCACCAGAGCACGCCCTTCTGCGTCGCCGTGGTGCCCACGAACGCCAGGATGAACTGGAAGACGCGGTTCGTCTTGTAGGCGCGGTGGCTGAAGTAGCGGTGGTAGCCCGCGGTGATGCCCCACATGCGGATGACGTACAGCGCCAGGCACACCAGCACGTCCACCAGCCGGGCCCCGGTATAGAAGACCCAGAGGCACATCAAGTGGACGCCAAAGTAGGGGATGGACGCCAGCCAGTTGATCTTCTCGTCAGGAGCCAGAGCAGGGGTGTTGGTTCTCACAAAGCGCCTCGGCGGGATGCAGACCGGACAGGAAGCTGCCCAGTCTCACCCGCAATCAACACCCCCCTTTGTCATGGCTGTGTCAGGACGGCGCAGATTGCCGAAGTTCCGTGAGCCAGGCCTCGAACCCCGGGTTTCCATGGAGGGGAGCCAGATCCTCGTCCGAGGCGGCATAGGTCCCATCCCGGAACCCCAGCTCCTTGGCGCGTTGCAGCAGGCGCACCGCGTCAGGAATGTTGTGTGCACGGGCGAACGCGCATGCCGCGTCATAGGCGATGGTGGCGCTGGGGGCGTACGCCAGGGCCCGCTCTCCCATGGCCGCCGCCTCGGAGAAGGCGCCCCGGATGAAGAGCACCCGCTCCGCGCACGAGAAGGCCGCCGCGGGGTCCACCTGGGGCAGCCGCAGCGCCTGGGGCTCCTTGCCCGCGCGGATCAAGCTGCCGGCGTACTCGTGCATCACCGTGCGGTCTCCGCTGTCGCGCCAGGCCATCTCCCACAGCGGCAGAGCGCGGCCCTCGTCTCCTATTAAGGAGAAGGCCGCCGCCAGCGCCTGGGGCTCCACCGGCTGGCCCTGCACTTGGGAGAAGTGGTCGAGCGCCATGCGCCCCTGGCCCTTCTTGAGCGCCACCCACCCCAGCGTGTGGTGGGCGCGGCTGGCCAGGTCGGGCGTGAGCGCCTCGCCCGAGTCCAGCACCGTGGCGGCCAGGTGCCGCGCTTCCTCGAGCTGGTTCTTCGCCAGCGCCGCTTGGGCCCTCTGGAGCGTGTTCGCCTGGGGAGACTGCTCCCGGGACTCCTGCTCCGGCCCCTTCATGGCGTCGTAAGCGGCGCGCAGGGCTTGGAACCCGAACATGGCGAAGAAGACGGCCAGGAACATCTGCCGGTTGTCGATGCTCCAGAGCACGAGGCCCACGGAGGTGATGACCGCGAGGATCTGGGCCCACAGGAAGCCCCGCTCCCGGCCGAAGAGCCGCATGGCCAACACACTTGTAATCCGGCCTCCATCCAAAGGAAGCACGGGGGCCATATTGAGCCCGGCCCAGAAGAAGTTGGCGAGCGCTCCCACGCCCAGCAGGTAGGCGAGCACATCGGACTGGTGGCCCAGGGAGCGCTTGCCCACATAGCAGGCGATCCCGAGCCCCAGGCCGAAGAGGGGCCCTGCCAGCGTCAGCAGCACGTCCCGGCTCCAGGGGATGGGGCCCGGGGCGTTGGGCCGGGTGTGCCCGCCCATCCATTCGAGGGTGATGCTCGGCTGGTAGCCGAAGGCCTTGCTGGCCACGGCATGGCCCAGCTCGTGGATGAGCACGGAGACGAAGACGATGAACATCCAGGAGACGACCTGGAACCCCATCGAGCCGATGAGGCCTGGTCGGCCAGCAGGTGCGAAGCTGAGGCCCAGCACCGCGGAGGTGATGAGGTGGCTGGCCTGGACCTCGACGGGAATGCTTCCGAGGCGAAAGCGGAACATGGGGGAGCACCTTAACCGTTAGGGTACGGCTGCGCAGGCCGTTGCTCGGGCACTGCTTTATGGTAGCCAGTCCGCCAGAATTCCCACCGTTCCTCCATGCTGCAGATCGGCCCTTACACCCTTCCGAACCCCTACATCCTGGCGCCCATGGCGGGGGTGAGCGAGCGGCCCTACCGCGTCATCGCCTTCAAGATGGGCGCGGCCCTGTGCCCCACCGAGCTGGTGAGCTCCCAGGGGCTCATGCACGCCAACCAGCGCACGCTCAAGTACCTGCGCTTCGATGCCGAGGTAGAGCGGCCCTACTCGCTCCAAATCTTCGGCGGAGACCCCGAGGCCATGGCCCGGGCGTCGGTGATGGGCAAGGAGTACGGCGCCCAGATCATCGACATCAACATGGGCTGCCCGGTGAAGAAGGTGACGAAGAACGGCGCGGGCAGTGCCCTCCTGTGCGAGCCCCCGCGCGCCGCCGAGATTGTCCGGCGCATCCGCGAGGCCTCGGGGCTGCCCGTCACCTGCAAGATTCGCTCGGGCTGGGACCACAAGAGCCGCAACTACCTCCAGCTGGCCGGCCAGCTCTTCGACGCGGGCTGCGCGGCCCTGGCCATCCACCCGCGCACCCGCGAGCAGGGCTACTCGGGGCAGGCGGACTGGGGTGTCATCGCGGACCTCAAGCGCCACTTCCCGGACCGCATCATCATCGGCAACGGGGACGTGAAGACGCCGGCGGACGCGCAGCGGATGCTGGACTCCACGGGCTGTGACTTCGTGATGATTGGCCGGGCGGCGCTGGGCAACCCGTGGATCTTCCGAGAGCTGACAGGCGGCGAGCCCCCCACGCCCGAGGAGCGCTGCGAGGGCGTGCTGGCCCACTTCCGGGGGCACGTGGAGTTCGTGGGCGATGCGCTCGGGGCGGTGCGCAGCTTCCGGCGGCACATGGCGTGGTACGCGCACGGGCTGTACGGCGCCGCGGCCTTCCGTGCGGAGGTGAACGCGCTGGACACCCCCGAGGCGGTGGAGGCCTCCGTGCGCCGCTTCTTCGTGGCCGCGCAGGTGGATGCGTCCGGCCCCTCGGAGGAGCAGGACGTGGACTACCGGGCTGCGCTGGGCTGAGCGGACGGCGCGGGCGTGCTGGGGGCGACGAGCTTCCGGCCCTGGGCCACGGTGCGGAAGTAGTCGCAGGCCGGGGTGGGGCGGCGCTCCAGCGTGTCGAAGTCCACGTGGTAGAGCCCGAAGCGGGGGCCCCAGCCCTCCAGCCACTCGAAGTTGTCCAGCAGGCTCCAGTAGAGGTACCCGCGCACGTCCACGCCCCGCGCGCGCGCGTCCAGCACCTGCGCCAGGTGCGAGTGGATGTAGTGAGGCCGCCGCAGCCCGTTCCGGTCATCCAGGCCGTTCTCCGTCACCCAGACGGGGAGCCCGTAGCGCTTCACCTCGGAGAGGATCTGCCCGAAGCCCTCGGGGTAGTCCTCCCAGCCGATGTCCGTGAGGCCCCGGCCGAGCTTGTCCCGGAACTTGAACTCGATGAACGGGGGGCGGGGCATGAAGCGCAGGTGGGCGCGCGAGTAGTAGTTCACGCCGATGAACTCGCAGGAGTCCTTGGCCTCGGGGATGTCCACGCGGGTGGAGGCCACGCCGGGCATCGTCACGCGCAGCTTCCCGGTGACGAGCGCCTCGTGGAAGGCGTGGTTGTAGGCGTGGGCGCCGAGCCGCACGAGCGCGCGGTCCAGCGGGTGCCACCACCGGTCCGGCGCGAAGCAGAGCATGTTCTGCGAGATGCCCAGCTCCACCTTGCCGAGCACGGCGGTCAGTTCCTGGCGCGCGGCCGCATGTGCGCGCACCATGTTCTCCATCGCCCGCATCGTCTTCTCGCCGTCGGCGATGCCCGGAGGAAGCAGCCCCTGCAGATAGCCACCCAGCAGCACCACCATGGGCTCGTTGAGGGTGATGAGCAGCGCATCCAGGCCCTTCAGGACGGGCGCGCACGCGCGGGTGTAGGCGCGGAAGGCCTCCACACTGGCCGGCGTGTGCCAGGGCGTCTCGCGGTGGAACCACGTGGGGTGGGTGAAGTGGTGCAGCGTCACCACGGGCCGCAGGCCGCGCGCCTTCATCCGCAGCAGCCGCTCCCGGTAGGCCTCGAGCGCCGCGCCGTCATACCGGCCGCGCTCCGGCTCGATGCGCGCCCACTCCAGCGACACGCGGAAGGCCGAGGCCCCGGCCTGCAGGGCGAGCCCATAGTCCTCTTCGTAACGGTTCCAGTGGTCCACCGCGCGCCCGCAGCGCATGTGCGGGTCCTTCAGCTTCCCGGCGCGCTCCCACTCGGCCCAGTCGTTCTCGATGCCACCCTCCACCTGGTAGGCGGAGGTGGCGACTCCGAAGGTGAAGCCCTCGGGAAACGTCCTCTCGTCGGCACTCATCGCGGGCGGCACCCTAGATGCCGGCACCTACGGGCGGAAGCGCGGTGTTCCCTGCCTGCTCTGCGGGCCAGCGGACACTTGCCTCGTACCCGCGACTTGTCGCGTCCGAGGCCGATTTACCGGCCTCCGCGCGGATCGCTTCCGGAGCCGATTTACCGGCCTCGGAGCACGCTCGCTCGCTGCTGCGCGGCGCCGTTTTCGGCCCGCGGAGTGCGCGGAGGCCTAAAATTCGGCCCCGCCACGCAGTGCAATACGTCACCATGCGTTGACACACACGCCTATCGCCTCTACCATTCACCACAAGCACTCAGCCACAGTGTGTCGGAGTGCAGGGCCCCACCCCCATTGGGTGTGGGCACCCAACTCAACGGAGGGTTTGCATGGCCGCGAAGAAGAAGACCGCGAAGAAGACCACCAAGAAGGCTGCTGCGCCGAAGAAGAAGACGGCGACGGCGAAGAAGGGCGGGGCGCGCAAGACTGCCGCCCGCAAGACCTCCAGCCGCAAGAAGGCGGCGGCGGCTCCTGCCCCGACTGCCTAGCGCGGTCTCCGCGGGCAACTGAACATCTACGGTTGCCTGTGAACGGCTCGGCGGACTCCGCCGAGCCGTTTCGCTTTTCGAAGGGCCCTGCCTCGGCTCACCGGCTCAGGCCATAGAAGGCCTCGGCATTGGCCCCGAGGATTCCCGCGAGCACCCCGGGAGGCAGCCGCTGCTCCAGCCGCAGCACCTCGTCCACGATGGAGCCGTCGTGATCGGCGTGGGGAAAGTCG
The DNA here is from genome assembly GCF_000737315.1 of Hyalangium minutum. Taxonomy (GTDB): domain Bacteria; phylum Myxococcota; class Myxococcia; order Myxococcales; family Myxococcaceae; genus Hyalangium; species Hyalangium minutum. Next base: position 49,556 of record NZ_JMCB01000030.1, on the reverse strand, counting down.
GTGCCGAACAGCAGCCGGTCCGCTCCCATCCAGCTCAAGGCCTCGCTGATCCCCGGCTCGCCCGGCTCCAGGGTGACGAAGCACTGGCGGCGCACGTAGTCCGAGGGCTTCCGCTTCACCCGCTCGGCGACTTCAGAGGCCAGGTGCTTGTATTCGACTTCGTCCAGGCGCCAGAGCCAGGGGGGGACCCAGCCGCAGCCCGCCTCGAAGAAGCCCACACGCAGGTGGGGGTGGCGCTCCAGGATGCCGCCCTCGATGAGGTCCAGCATCCCCATCATCTGCTCCATGGGGTGGGAGCACGCATGCTGGCCGAAGCGCGTGGTGTAGCGGTCGGCTCCTGCGGTGGGGCGCAGCGCATGGGCACCCTCGTGGAGGGCCACCGCGAGCGAGCGCTCGGCACAGGCGGCCCAGAAGGCCTCGAAGTCCGGGTGGCTCAGCGAGCGGCCCTGGAGCAGGTTGGGCCGGAGCACCACGGCGCGCCAGCCATAGGAGGAGATCTGATCGAGCGTCTCCACCATGGCCTTCGGCGCGTGGGGCGCCACCAGCCCGACGCCTTGGAGCCGCTCGGGGGCCGCGCTGCAGAAGTCGTGCAGCCACCGGTTGTAGGCGGTGACCAGGGCGTGCGCGAGCTCCGGCTCGAGCGTCTCCATCCCGACGATGTACAGGGCAGTGGAGGGGTAACAGAAGGCCAGATCCACGCCGCAGCCATCCATGTGCGCCAGGTGGGCCTCGGGGGTGGAGGTGTCCAGGTCCGCGTCCGCGCGCTCCTCGGCATCGAGCAGCGCCAGCTCCGCGCGCTCGGAGAGGGGGCGCTGGATGGGCTGGCCGCGCACCAGGATGTCGACGGGCTGATAGGTGAGGCCCCGGGCGCCGAGCCTGCTCACACGTTCCGCCAGCGGCTCGTGGATGGGGCGAGGCACGGCGACGGGGGCATCGTCCCGGAAGCGGGGATCCAGGTAGGTGCGCCACATCTCCAGCGGCTCGAAGACGTGGCGATCCGCGTCGATGACTCGCATCCCGTTGCGCATGGCCTCGCCACCCTACGCCGGGAAATCCGCGAGGGGAGCTGTCAAAAAGGGAAGAAGGGGTTGAGCGCGGCCTCTTCCACGGGGGCACTCCGCCACCCGAGCTTCACGGGCACGTCGTACAGCCGGCCGGGGCCGAAGCGAGGCCAGTGGTGCCGCAGCGGGGGGACGACCACTTTGACGACCGGGAAGTCGACCTCGGGGCGGGTCTGGTCCACCACCAGGAAGTCCATCCCGAGGGCCCGCGTCCGCTCCACACACGTGAGGATGTCCTCGCGCAGATCTCCCGACGCCTGGGCCGTGTAGTCCGAGGGGCCCTTGGCGGGGAGCGCGCTCTCACCCAGGAGGAACTCCAGCGCCTCCGGATCCACGCGCTGCGAGCCGTCATCCCCGCTCGCCCGTCCCCAGTCGAGCATCTGGTTCAGCTCGGTCAGCGCTCGCTGCACTCCCAGGGGCGCCTCCAGGTGGCAGCCAAAGCCCAGGTAGAGCTGTTGCTGAGCCGGGGCGTACGCGGCGGCTGCGAAGACGGGGATGCCCAGGTCCGTGGTGATGTCCACGACCTGCAGTTTCCACCCCCGCTCGCGGTACCACTGCTGAATCGAGCCGATCCACGGGCTCTCGAAGCGCTCCAGGGCCACTTGGGGGCGCGGGACACGGGGGTACCACCACAGCGCGATGGCATCCCGCTCCACCAGCTCCAGGAAGCCTTGGAGGATGGCCTCCTCCAGGACGTTGCCCGCGGCGTGCCCATGGTAGTTGTGGAAGCAGAAGGGCTCTCCCGCTGGGGGCGGCACCTCGTAGCAGAGCGCGGTGGGGAGGTAGCGGCGCGCCTGATGCGTGAGCGACCACGCAGGGGTCCAGTCCAGCGGGGCGTCCAAGGACACGGGCGCGGGGATGCGCTGGCGGGGATCGTACACCTGCTCGTTCCAGGAGGCCCGATTCCGGTACTGGGCCTCGCTGAAGTGCAGCAGCTCGTGCGGCGGCACGTGCGGAGCATCCAGCTCGTGCGCGCGGGCATGCACCCGGGGCTCGTCCCCATGGAGGAAGCAGTGGTGCCGCTCGATGGCCTCGCACAGGGCGCTCACCTGGGCCTGAGCCTCGGTGACGCCCTTGCCGCTGCTGAAGCGGCGCTGGAGCGAGCGCAGGGTGTCCCCCGGGCGGACCGGCACGGAGTAGTGCGCGGCGAACGTGGTCCACGGCGCTGGCTCGCTCCGAGGCACGGGATTCACCCCAGAGATGATGCCGGTGAGGGGACTGAGCTGCGAGGCCAGCCGTTGAGAGGTCTCCTCCGGGGAGCAGATCCGGTGTCCACCCTCCCGGGTGAAGCGCTTGGGCCGCGGAGACAGCACGAGGGGCGCCCCTGCGCGCGCAGGGGCCTGAGCGGGCTGCCCGCAGCGGGCACAGTGGGGGAGGCGGGTGACGGGGTGCCGTTTCACCTCCAGCGTCCGGTGATCCAGCGTGATGAGCGGGTCCAGCGCATCTGACTCGGGACCGGAGGCAATCCACCGGGCGAGCTGCACGGCTGCCACCTGGAGACAGGCGCTCACGGCGGCGGGAGGAGAGGGTAAGGGACGCCGTGAGACGCCCGCCACCTGCTCGGCGGCGCGGTTCATCCTCAGCCGCTCCGTCAGACAGTGCCAGCACGGGCCCTGCGATGGACGGACCAGCGGGCCGAACCAGCCCCTGCGGCCACCGGGCTTCACCGGCAGCCACGTCACGCCCTCGGCCCGGGCCCGCTCACTGAAAGCCTCGAGCTCGGGAGACAGGTAGTCGTCGGTGGCAACCACGCGCAGTGCGGCATCGGGGCGCACGTCCAGTCCGGCCCCACGCAGTGCCTCCGCGAGCAGGGTGGCCACGGGCTCGCCGCCACCCGCCACCGAGACGGGTGTAGAGGCCACCCGCTCCGAGGCGGAGCCAGGCTCAGCGCCCATCGCGGACCAGAATCCCACCAGTGGGGACTCGCTCCCGGGCGGCAGCTCCACGAGGTAGCCCTGCTCCAGCAAGTCGCGCAGCGCGAAGAAGACCTCGTGAGGCGTGAGCGCGGGAGCGGCGGCCTCCAGGATCTCCTGGACCGTGCGCTGGCCATCCACCAGTGCCGCCAGTTCCTCGTAGGGGCTCTCGACGAGCGGGAACCACGCCTGCTCGCTCAGCAGGAGAGCTCCTCCCGAAGCCGCAGGCTCTACCTGCAGATCAGGGCTCCAACGCAGGATGGCCTCAAGGGAAGGGCGCATGGGCGGTCGGATGGACCCTACCTCACCGTAGAATGTGGCGGGTAGGTTCACCGAGGAGAGACCGGATGTTCGCGCGCACCAAGAGGGCAGTGGCGCAGTACGAGCGCATTCAGAGATGGAGCCAGGCCACCGGGAAGCCGGGCATGAACACCCTGGCCCGCGAGGCCTCGGCCCTGTTCCAGATGCCAGAGAAGCCCCCGCTGTGGGAGAGCCTCACTCCCGAGCAACTGGCCACCTTGGGAGATCCAGAGCGGCCCCTGTTGGGCAAGGTCGTCACGCCCTATGACCCGGACTACGAGACGGCCCGGCAGCTCTTCAATCAGGCGTTCCAGAAGTATCCCCAGCTCATCGTCTACTGCGAGTGCGCGGACGACGTGCGGCGGTGCCTGGAGTTCGCGCACCAGCACTCGCTCCGAGTCACCTGCCGCTCTGGGGGCCACAGCACGGCGGGGTATTCGGCCAACAACGGCGGGATGATCATCGACGTGAGCCAGATCCGCTACTGCGTCGTCGACGAGGGCCAGAAGCGCGCTCGCGTCGGAGCGGGGACGCCGCTCGATCTGTTGAACGCGGTCCTCGACGGGTACGGGCTGCACGTGCCCGGGGGGGGCTGCGGCGATGTGGCGGTGGCTGGACATATGATGGGCGGTGGCTACGGCTTCACCTCGCGCGAGTACGGGATGAACTGCGATGCCCTGCGCGGGGCGACGGTGATGCTGGCGGACGGCCGCATCGTGCACGCCAGCGCCAAGGAGCACACCGAGCTCTTCTGGGCGCTCCGGGGCGGGACGGGCAACAACTTCGGTGTCCTGCTGGAGCTGGAATACGAGCTCTATCATCTCCGGGAGGTCTGGGGCTTTGGCATCCAGTGGAGCATCGACCAGGCCCCCGAGGCCCTCCAGCAACTCCAGGAGCACTACACGAAGGAGGGCGCGTCGGACCGCTTGGGCTACCTGGCCGTGGTGATGTCGCAGCCCGGGAAGCACGGCCGGCCCCCCAAGCAGGTGCTGGTGATGCGCGGCATGTACCACGGCGAGGAGTCCGAGGGCCGCAAGGAGCTGGCCCCCTTGCTGAAGACGGGGCATCTCGCCATCTCCAAGCGGGGGACGTACCGGTACCTGAACGACTCGCTCGTGGCGGACATCCCGGAGCTGCCTCCCAACTCCCCGTACCTGGCCAACCAGATGGCGGGCTACGTCGGCCGGAAGCTCCGCCGGGACGAGTGGGCCAGTGCCATCGAGTACTTCAAGACGTCACCGGTGTTCCGCGTCAAGAACGGGAATGAAGAGCAGAACATGAGTCTGACCTTCATCCTCATCGAGCCTTACGGCGGCGCCATCAACCGCGTCCCGCCGCACGACACCGCGTTCGTCCACCGCGACGTGTACATGGACTTCAGCTGGATCTCGATGTGGCTGGAGGAGTCGCAGCGGGCGGAGGCCCAGAAGTGGCTGACCGGCTTCGTCCAGCCGGCGAAGCCCCTGCTCAATGGCCAGTCGTACCAGAACTACCCGTATCCGGAGACGCCGGACTACGCCCAGCGCTACTGGAGCAGCAACCTGGACAAGCTGGAGAAGATCCGGCGCCACTACGATCCGAAGGACTTCTTCCACTTCCCTCAGAGCGTTCCCATGCCGTAGCGAGGCCCCTCAGGCCTGGGCGAGGAGGCGGCCTGTCTCCTCGCGCTCGGGCACCTGGCCCAGAGGCGTGAGCGTGTCTTGCAGCCCGGCGAGCGCGGCGCGGAAGCCCGGCTCCCGGAGCTGCTCGGGCTTGAGGCGTGCGAGGGCCAGCCGGGCGCGGAACTCCACCACCCGCGCCCGTTGCTCCTGCGCCATCTCGATGGCCTTCTGATAGGAGACGGCTGCCTCTTCCGTGGCGGACGGGGTACTGCGCAGGAGCAGCTCTCCTCGGAGGCGGTACAGCTCGGGGAGCGCGTACAGCTCCTCCTTCGAGGTGGCCAACTGCAGAGCGCGCTCCACGCGCTGGAGGGCCTTGTCTACCGCGCCCACCTCCGCCTCCGTCTCCGCGACGCGGCCGAGCTGGTACGGCAGCGTCTGGTAGACGCGGACGGACTCCATCACGGCCAGAATCTGCTCGGCCTCCGTGGCCTGGCGCTTGGCCCAGCTGTTGAGCAGCAGGGCGAGGCCCTTCCACATGGGGAGCCCCTGGGCCACGGAGATCTCCAGCAGCTCCGTGCTCAGCCGGAGCACCTCCTCCCGCTCGCCGCGAAGCTGGTGCAGCAGCGTCAGGTAGTAGGTGGCCATGGCCAGGGTGTTGGAGTGCTGGATGAGCCGGGCGAACTCCAGCGCCTCGCGCGCCCGCTTCAATGCCAGGTCCGTGAACCCCAGATACCAGTGCGTCAGGGCCAGCATGCCGGTGGCATGGGCGCGGCTGTCCACGGCGTAGATGTACGCATTGCCTCCGTGCTTGGACGGCTCGTAGAGCGCGAGCACCTCCTCGAAGTGCACCTGGGCCTCCTCGAAGCGGCCATCGAACCAGAGGCCGTGACCCAACTGGATGAGCGCGCAGATCTGCTGGCCCTCGTCCTTGTTGCGGCGCGCCAGCTCCAGGCACCGGCGGCCAATCTCCTTGGCCTGGGCGTGTTCGCCGAGCATCTCGTGGTAGCCCCAGAGCGAGTGCAGCGTGGGGAAGGCGCTCGGGCTGTCGCCCTGCTCCTCCAGCAGCGCCATGGAGCGGCGCAGGACGTTGCCCACCTCCTCGGAGCTGAAGCCCCGGTAGCCCATGAGCGCCGTGAGCAGCAGGCCGTTGAGCCCCAGCTCCGTCTCACGGCGCTCGGAGGGGTTCTCCACCGTCTGGAGCCAGCCCAGCGCCTGGGTGGTGTGCTGCGCGGACTCTTCGTTGGCCGAGCGCTGGAGCGCCATGACCGCCGCCTTGCGGCCATACTCCAGCGCTTGGAGCAGCTGGTCCGCCGCGGCGAAGTGGTGAGCGAGCAGCTCGGGCCGTGTCTCGGCGAGCTCCGGGAAGCGGGCCTGGAGCGTCTCGGCGATGCGCGCGTGCAGGTGGCGGCGCGTGGCCTTCGGCAGCGAGTCGTAGGCGATGTCCTGGATGAGCGCGTGCTTGAAGATGTACGTGCGGCTGCGGGCCCGGCGGCGCGTGTAGATGAGGTCCGCGCGCAGCAATTGCTCCAGGTCCTCCTTCAGCTCCGCCTCATCGCGAGGCGAGATGGCGCACAGCACGTCGTACTGGAACTCGCGCCCGAGCGCCGAGGCGATCTGCGCCGTCACCTTGGGGGACCCCAGGAGGTCCAAGCGCGTCAGCAGCGAGCCCCGCAGCGTGGAGGGAATGGCCAGGCCGCTCTGCGGCGAGGAGGGCCGTGTCTCCGCCACCATGCGGGTGAGCTCTTCGACGAACAGCGGCACGCCCTCGGTGCGCTGGACGATCTGCTCCAGCATGCTCGGAGGGAGGGGGTTGGCCTCGGTGAGCGCACGGATGAGCTGCTCGGTGGCTTCCCGCTCCAGGCGCCCGAGCTGGATCTGCAGGATGGGGGCATTGGGCCAGGGGGTGCTGAACTCCGGCCGGGAGGTGAGCAGCAGGTAGACCGGCGAGGTGGCGCACTCCGCCAGCAGGGCGCCCAGCAGCTCCAGCAGGGTGGGGTCCGCCCAGTGCAGATCCTCCACGAACAGCAGCAGGGGGCACTGCTCGGCCATCTCATAGAAGAGCGTCACGAGCAGCCGCAGCGTCAGCTCCTTGAGCTTCAGCGGCGTCATCTGCGGCGTGGGATAGCGATCTTCCACCGGCAGGGCGAACAGGCTCGCCACCAGCGGCACGGCCTCCTTGAGCTCCAGGGGGTAGCGCGACAGCGCCTCCTCCATGCGCGCAAGCCGCTGCGCCGGGGAGTCGCCCTCGTTGTAGCCGAGCAGCTGCTTGAGCGGCTCGATGACGGGGAACAGCGGGCTGTTGCGAGCCTCGGGCGAGCAACGGCACTCGAAGAACTGGTGCTCCCTGCCCTGGAGCTTCCGCCGCAGCTCATGGCACAGGCGGGACTTGCCGATCCCCGCTTCACCCCGGACGAGCGCCACCTGGCCCGAGCCCTCGTCGACTTGCCTCCACCGCTCCAGCAGCAGGCCGAGCTCGTGATCCCGGCTCACCATGACGATGCTGCCCCGCATGGAGGGCGCCTCGTCCGTGGCGACGCGCGGCCCCTTCAGGCTGAAGAGCTCCATGGGCTGCTGAAGGAACCCCGTGGGCACCTGGCCCTGGGACTCCAGCGTGAAGTGGTCTCGCAGCAGGGGGTACGCGCTCTCACCCACCAGAATCGTTCCTGGCTCGGCCCGCTCGCCGAGCTGCGCCGCCACCGAGGCGGTGACGCCGAACTCCCGCCAAGGTTGGGCGGCCGCCTCCTTGGAGACCACCAACTGCCCGACGTGGAGGCCGATGCGGGCCGAGCAGCGCAGGGGCTCCTTTCGCTGGGAGTTGAGGGTGTCGATGCCCTCGAGGATGGCCATCGCAGCGGCGGCCGCGCGGCGAGCGTCATCCACGCGCGTGCTGGGATAGCCGAAGTACATGAGCACCTGCTGCCCGAGCACGCTCATGATGTGCCCGTGGTAGCGGGCGGCGATGGCGCCGAGCAGCTCCTGGGAAGCCCGCAGGGGCAGCTCCAGGTCCTCGAAGTCCACGCGTGCAGGGTCCGGGTGGGACAGGACCAGCCCGCAGCACAGGGCCACCACCTGGCGGCGCTCGCCTCCCGCGAGCATCCACTGGGGTGGGACGTTCGTGGTCAGAGTCAGGGCGCTGCCGACGGCCGTGGGCGTGAGGGCCTGGCCCTCGCCCGTCCTGGGCGTGGTGGAGGGCAGAAGGACCGCCTCCGGCAAGGCCGGGGCGGAGAGCAGACCCGAGAGATCCATCTCCTCGAGCTGCGACAACAGCTCCGCGGCGGTGCCGCGCTGCTCCGGGGAGTTCTTCTCCGTCACCCGGCGCAGCAACTGCCCGAGCGGATGATTGCGCAGGGAGGGAGGCAGGGGGACGGGCTCAGGACCGAGCTGCTTGTAGAGCACCTCCGCCATGGTGGCGCCCTGCATGATCCGCACGCCCGTCAGACACTCGATGAAGATGAGTCCCCACGCGTACAGGTCCGCCGCGGCAGTGGTGGCGTCCTTGCGCAGCTGCTCCGGCGCGGCGTAGGAGGGAGTGCCCATCCACTCCATCGTCCCGGTCAGGCGCGTGTCCTGGGCCGACAGGCTGTCCTCGACCAGCGTGCCCAGCCCGAAGTCGAGGACCACCGCGTTGCGCCGCACACCGGTCCCCGTCACCATGATGTTCTGCGGCTTGAGGTCCCGGTGCACCACGTTCTCCTTGTGGGCACAGCCCAGCGCATCGAGCACCTGGCTCATCAGCCGGTGCACCTCACGGGGCGCGAGCGGTCCCTCTTCCTTGAGGACTTGCGCCAGGTTCTTGCCGGGGACGAACTCGAAGACGCTGTAGAGCTGGTTCTCCGCGCTGAGGCCCGCGTCAATGAGCCGGACGATGTGCGGGTGATACAGCTTGGCGCACAGGGAAGTTTCCCGGCGGAAGCGGGCGGCCTGCTTCTCCACGCTCGTGTTCGCATCGTCTGGGCGCAGGCGGAGGAACTTCACCGCGACCCGCTGGCCCGTGGTGATTTGCGTGGCCTCGTGGATGGTGCCGAAGCCGCCCTCTCCCAGCTTGGCCTGCAGCGTGTAGCGTTCCTGCAGCGGCGTGAGCGGATGAATCGATGGAGGAGCGTTTTCCATGGAGGGTCGCGAGCTCGAGCCGCTGAATCCGAGCCGGGTCCTAAGCGAAAGTGGTATTATAAGACATCATCCACGGAGGGGAGATGGCCGCGAAAAACGCCAAGGAAGCTGTGTCGGAGTTCAAGAATTGGCTGGACGTGTGGACCCAGGCTCAGGAACGCGCGCGGACAGATGATGCATTTCGTTCGGAGTTGCTCCAGGATCCGCGGGCGGCCCTGAAGAAGCACTTCAAGTACAAGCTCGACCCTAAGATCGATCTGTCCGTGGTCGAGGAGGGGCAGAAGGAGGGTGCGAAGCTGACACTCCACCTCCCGAGCAAGCGGAGCAAGGCGCCCAACATCCGCATCGCCTGTTGAGGAGGGACGCTCCGTTCCGCCACGATACGCTCCAGCACGGGGCGGCGGGGCGGCTCATGGGTCGTGTGGCCTGTCCTCCCTTTCGAGAGTCCTTGAGGAGAGGCGGAAATGTCACTGCGTCCCACAGAGCTGGAGCAGGTCGTGGCGGAGGTGGGCACGCGCCTGTCGGGGGCGGTGTTGCAGAAGGCGTGGTGCCCGCTGCCGCGGCTGGCGTACCTGGAGCTGCGGCTGCCAGGGCGCTCCTTCCTGTTGTGTCTGTGCGCGGAGGGAGACCTGGCCCGGCTCTCGGTGGCCGCCGAGCGCTTCCCCACACCGGGTGAGCCCGCGCCCTTTCAGCGCTGGCTGCGGCAGGAGCTCACGGGCTTCAAGCTGAAGGGTGCGAGCTGGCGTGAAGCAGAGCGCGTGGTGGTGCTCGAGCTTCACAAGGAAGAGGCGGGCACGCGGCGGCTCGTGCTGGAGCTGGCTCCGCCGGGCGGGCTGGTGCTGCTGAGCGAGAGCGGCCGGGTGCTGATGCACAGTGGAGAGGGGCTCGCGCAGAGGCGAGGGGTCTACCCGGGCTCGGAGTGGAAGCCTCCCGAGCCGCTGCCGCCCGAGGCGCTGGAGAAGGCCCGGAGCGCGCCTTCCCGGCTGCAGCCGGCGCCAGGAGACTTCGCGCCGTACGCGGAGGCCGCGGAGCGGCTGCTGGGCGAGCGCGATCGGAAGAGCCGCGCGGAGGCCATTCGCCGGCGCCTGACGCAGCCGTACCGGGCGCGGCTCAAGCGCTCCGGGCGGACGCTGGAGAAGGTGCGCGCCGAGGCCGGGCGCGGCCCGGATGCCGAGGAGCACCGCCGCCTGGGAGAGCTGCTCACGCAGAACCTCCACCGCCTGCGCCGCGGCACCTCCGAGGTGACGCTGACGGCGTACACGGAGACGGGCGTGGAGGAGGTGAAGGTGAAGCTGGATCCGAAGCGCTCGCCGAAGGAGGAGGTGGACTGGCGCTTCCACCAATACAAGCGGCTGATGCGGGGTGTGGAGCAGGCCCGCCGCCGCGAGGCGGAGCTGGCGCGCGAGGTGGCGCAGGCGCAGGCCGCGCTGGAGCAGCTGGAGCGCATGGACGAGGCAGCGCTGCTGGCCCAGGCAGAGGTGCTGCAGGCGCCCGCCAGTGAGGAGGGCCCCCAGGAGGGCCGTCCTTATAAGGAGTACCTGGGGCACGGCGGGCAGCGCATCTGGGTGGGGCGGGGCTCGGAGGACAACGACATGCTGACCTTCAAGGTGGCGAAGCCGTACCACCTCTGGCTGCATGCCCGAGGGCAGCCGGGCAGCCATGTGGTGGTCCCCTTGGAGAAGGGCATGGAGGTGGCGCAGGAGGTGTTGCTGGATGCCGCGCACCTGGCGCTTCACCACTCGGGGGCCAAGGGCGAGCCGCGCGGCGAGGTGAGCTACGTGCCGGTGAAGTTCGTCCGCAAGGTGAAGGGAGGAGCGCCGGGCCAGGTGCTCTACAGCCGCGAGAAGACGTTCCTGGTGCGCATGGAGCCCGAGCGGCTCGAGCGCCTGCTGAAGACGCGCCACACGGAGCCGCCGCTCGCATGAAGGCGCCCGTGAGCCCGGCCTGCGCGCGCTGCTCGAAGGTGCTGGGGAAGTCCTGCTGCGAGCCCCGAGGCACCGAGCAGCTGGCCATGGTGACCCGCTCGGACATGGAGCGGATCAGCGCGCACACGGGCCTGCCCGCGCGCCGCTTCACCGAGGAGGAAGGCGTGAGCGAGGCGGGCGCCGCGGACTTCGAGAACCGCTGGCCGCTCTACCGAGGCTATTTCCGCCGCGGCCCCGTGCGCACCGTGCTGCGGGCCAAGGAGGGGGCCTGCGTCTTCTACAAGCACACGTCCGGGTGCACACTGCCCTCCGACGTTCGTCCGATTGCCTGCCAGCTCTTTCCTTTCGACCAGTGGGCCGATGGGAGCTGGAGCCTGGCTGTGGGGCGCTTTGGCGATCTCCTACTGGCGCGGGAGCAGGGCGGGGCGTGCCTCGCGGTGGAGGAGGCCGAGTCGATGGAGGATGTCTTCGCCGCGTTTGGCACCTCGCGCGAGACGGTGGAGTCCCTGGGGGCGCAGTTGGCAAGGGAGTCTCGAAGCCATGGTCGCGGTTGACGGCCTGACGGAGTGCGGGCAACCAGCCGCCAGCGGCCTTGAGTCCTCAAGGGTGGCGGGTACGATGCTGGGCGAGAGATGACCTTGTACCCCCGCCAGATGTCCCTCTTCACGCTGTCCGGGAGCCCGACGGCGTCGCTGCGGCCTTCCCCGCCGCCGCCGCCCGAGCCCGCGCCTCAGCCGCCCGTTCGCAATCGGGTGGTGGAGGAGGCCCCGCGCATTGCCTCCGAGCGGGACGAGCTGTTCTCCCGCGCCGAGTCGCTGGCGTGGCGGCTCTCGGCGGACCTGGGCATCCCCGTCCGGCTGGCGGTGACGGACAACCGCTCGACGATGGTGTCCTTCCGGCGCGGGGGCAACGTGCTGCAGCTGCGGCTGCACCACATGTTCCTGGACGCGCCCGAGCCCGTGCTGCGCGCGGTGGCGGACTACGCGGGCCGGGGGCACCGGGGCGCGGGTGGCTTGCTGGACGAGTACATTCGCGGCCAACAGCCGCGCATCCGCCAGTTCCGCCGCGAGACGGACGCGGACCTCAACCCCGTGGGCCGTTGCTTCGACCTGCAAACGATTTTCGAGGGCGTGAACCGCACCTACTTCCAGGACGGCATCCAGGCGCGCATTGGGTGGGGCCGCATGCCTCCCCGGCGGCGGCGCAAGTCCATCCGCCTGGGCGTGTACGATCACCAGACGCGCGAGATTCGCATCCACCCCGCGTTGGATCGCCCCGAGGTGCCGGCCTTCTTCGTGGAGTTCATCGTCTTCCACGAGATGCTCCACCAGCTCTTCCCGAGCACGGGGCGGGGCGGCCGGCGGGTGCACCACCCGCGTGCGTTCCGCGACCGGGAGAAGGCCTTCCCGCACTACGTTGCCGCACTGCGCTGGGAGCGCGAGAACCTCGGCGTGCTCCTGCGAGGCTGAGGGCTCTGCTGCTCGGCCGCCGTTTTACCGTTTTACCGAGCGTGGGGCGCGCCGGTTTGCATCCTTGACCCCGCGCGATGCGCCCCCCATCCTCCGCCCCCTATGCGACGAGCGAAGATTGTCTGCACCCTGGGACCTGCGAGCCAGAGCCAGGAGATGCTGGAGGCCCTGCTGGACGCGGGGATGGATGTGGCCCGGCTGAACTTCTCCCACGGCAGCCACGAGCAGCACGCGGAGAACATCGCCAAGCTGCGCGCGGCCCAGCTGAGGGTCCGCAAGCCGGTGGGCATTCTGGGAGACCTGCAGGGCCCGAAGATCCGCACCGGCCGCTTCATCAACGGCAGCACGGAGCTGAAGGAAGGCACCTACTTCTCCATCACCACCGACGAGACCGTGAAGGGGACCGACGACATCGTCTCCACCACGTACCCGCATCTGGCGGCGGACGTGAACCCCGGCGACCGCATCCTGCTGGATGACGGCCTGCTGGAGCTCCGCGTCGTCGAGACGGACAAGAAGCAGCTGCTGAAGACCCAAGTGGTGGTCGGTGGCACGCTGAAGAACAACAAGGGCATCAACCTGCCGGGTGTCGCGGTGCGCGCGGACGCGCTCACTCCGAAGGACCGCGAGGACCTCGTCTTCGGCATCAAGGCGGGCGTGGACTTCATCGCGCTGTCCTTCGTGCGCCAGCCGGCGGACATCGACATGGCCCGGCAGGCGATGAACGAGGTGGGCCGCACGGTGCCCATCATCGCCAAGCTGGAGAAGCCGGAGGCCATCGCGCGGCTGGATGCCATCCTGGACAAGACGGACGGCGTGATGGTGGCGCGCGGCGACCTCGGCGTGGAGATTCCTCCCGAGGAGGTGCCGGCGGTGCAGAAGGACATCGTCCGGCGCGCCAACGCTCGCGGCCTGCCCGTCATCGTGGCCACGCAGATGCTGAACTCGATGATCGACAACCCGCGGCCCACGCGCGCCGAGGCCAGCGACGTGGCCAACGCGGTGTTTGACGGCGCGGACGCGGTGATGCTGTCGGGCGAGACGGCCAGCGGCAAGTACCCCATCGAGTCGGTGCAGATGATGGACCGCATCGTCCTGGCGGCCGAGTCGGCCACCCGGGCGCAGCACCTCAAGCGCGTCATCGAGGCGCCGCTGGGGCTGCCGTCACACTTCCCGGACGTGATTGCGCGCGTGGCGTGCCAGGCGGCGGAGGCGAGCGGTGCATCGCTCATCGCGGCGTTCACGCTGTCGGGCGTGACGGCGCGGCTGCTGGCGCACTACCGGCCGCCGGTGCCCATCGTGGCGTTCAGCCCGAACCAGGAGGTCCGCCGCCGGCTGGCGCTCCTGTGGGGTGTGGTGCCGCGGGTGCTGGAGCCCATCCAAGAGACCGAGGCGATGGTGAAGCGCGTGGAGGAGGAGCTGCTCACGCGCGGCCTGGCCAGTCCGGGCGATCGCATCGTCATCGTCTTCGGTGCGCCGGTGGGGCAGCCGGGCAAGATCAACAGCCTGCGGCTGCACACCATCCAGGGCACCTGAGCCTGGAGCCTGGCGCTACGCCAGGCGCCGAGAGGACGCCCGCCCGAGGAGTCGGGCGGGACGTCTACTTGAAGGTTCCCAGGACCTTCTTGGGGACCTCCGCCTCGATGAAGACGGTGAGCAGCTCGTTGTCGAGCTGGCCTGCCGAGGCTTCCTTCTTGAGGATGTCGACCGCGAGGGTGTAGGGCACGGCCTTCTTGTAGGGCCGGTCGGACGCGGTGAGCGCGTCGAAGATGTCCGAGATGGCCATCATCTTGGACTGCACGGGGATGGTCTTCGAGGGGATGGCGCGCGGGTAGCCGGTGCCGTCGAGCTTCTCGTGGTGCGCGTAGGCGATCTCTGGGACGCGGCGCAGGGTGCGCGTCCAGGGGATCTGCGAGAGGAAGCGGTAGGTGTGCTCGACGTGGCTCTCGATCTCCTTGCGCTCCTCGGGCGACAGCGTGCCCCGGGCGATGGAGAGCGAGCGGATCTCGTTCTCGAGCAGCAGCGGCTGCACCTGGTCTCGCGAGTCCGTGAAGGAGAGCTTGCGCAGCTCGCTGAGGCGCTCGAAGCCGCCCTGGGCCAGCACGGTGGGGCGGTTGCAGGTGAGGAGAAACTCGAACACCTCGTCGAGGCGCTTGAGCTCCTCGGTGAGGCGGGCCTCCTCCTCGCCGTCGATCTCGGGGATGGCCTTCTCGCCGCGCAGCTTCACGGTGGCCAGCCGGCGCTTGTAGCTCTGGAGCTGCAAGTCCTTGCGCGCGAGCTGGAAGCGCGAGCGCAGCATCTCCATCTCGTGGGGGTAGAGCTTCTCGGCCTTGACGAGCACCGGCTCGCGCACGCCCACCTTGCCGAAGTCGTGCAGGAGCGAGGCGTAGCGCAGCTCCTGGAGCTCCGTGGGGGTGAAGCGCGTCATGGCGTAGCTGCCCGTGGCGACGTGCTCCAGCGCCTCGGCGAGCCCCACCGTGAGGTCCGCCACGCGGCCGGAATGGCCCGCGGTGGTCGGGTCGCGCGCTTCGATGGCGACGACGGAGGCGGAGACGAAGCCCTCGAAGAGCTTGTTGATCTCCTCGTGGAGCAGGGCGTTCTCGATGGCGCCGGCGGCCTGGGCGCCCAGGGCCAGCAGCAGCTCCTCGTCCTCGGCGTCGAAGATGCGGCCACCGCGCTTGTTGAGGGCTTGGATGACGCCGGTGACTTCGCCGGTGGCGTCGCGCATGGGCACGCAGAGGATGGTCTGGGTGCGGTAGCCGCTGGAGGTGTCGAACGAGCGGTTGAAGCGCTCATCCGCGTAGGCATCCGGGATGTTGATGGGGGAGCCGGTGGCGGCCACCTGGCCGGCGATGCCGCTGCCCACCGGGAGGCGGATCTCCTTCTTGGCGCCCTGGGCGACCTTGCTCCACAGCTCGTTGCGCTCGCGATCCAGGATGAAGAGCGAGCACCGATCCGCCTCGACGACCTTGGAGGCCTCGAAGAGGATGAGCGGCAGCAGCAGATCCAGATCGCGCTCGGCGCTCATCGCCTTGGTCACGTCCAGGATGGACGTGAGCTTCTGGAGACGGCGGGTGAGCGCGGTTTCGTCGGACGGATAGATCACCGGGAAGAGGCTCCGGAGTAAAGGGCTGGACCCGAAAGGCGCTTCGTTCTAGCACGATGAGTGAGGCACCGGCCTGCCTGGCTGCCTCCCAGGTTGGATAGCAAGGCGACTTCCGGCGTGCATCGCGGGAATGTCTGGTACCGCAGGAAACCCGGAGCGGTTATGAAGCGGGCCATCTATGAGCCGCCCTGTCCGCATCTCTCCTTCACTGCTCTCCTGTGATTTCGGCCGTCTGGCGGAGGAAGTCCGCGCCGTGGAGGCTGCGGGCGCCGATTGGATTCACGTGGATGTCATGGATGGCCGGTTCGTGCCGAACATCACCCTGGGCCCGGTGGTGGTGGAGGCCATCAAGCGGGCGGCGACCCGGCCGCTGGACGTGCACCTGATGATTGTGGAGCCGGAGAAGTACGTGGAGGCGTTCGTGAAGGCGGGGGCGGACGTGCTGACGGTGCACGTGGAGGTGAGCCCCCACTTGCACCGGACGCTGCAGCACATCCGGCAGCTGGGAGCGAAGCCCTCGGTGGTGCTCAACCCGTCGACGCCGTTGTCGGCGGTGGAGGAGGTGCTGGGCGAGGTGGACATGGTGCTGTTGATGAGCGTGAACCCGGGGTTTGGAGGGCAGAGCTTCATCGAGAGCACGGTGGACAAGGTGCGTCGGCTGCGGGCGATGTTGGACGCGCGCAAGCTGGACGTGGACATCGAGGTGGACGGGGGGATCAACGCGCAGACGGCGCAGCGAGTGGTGGAGGCAGGGGCCTCGGTGCTGGTGGCGGGCTCGTACGTGTTCGGCGCGAAGGACTACGCGGCGGCCATTCGCTCGCTGCGCCCCGAGGGGCAGCGCGGCTGAGGGGCTCGCTGGGAGCGGGGCTCAGCTCGCGGCGGCGACAGCCTGCTGGGTGACGGCGTTGGCGAGCCGGGCGACGCGGGGCATGAAAGTGGCGGCGAAGGGCTTCACCTCGTAGGCATCGGCGCCGAGCTGGAAGCACTGGTGGCGCATCTGCTGGTCCTCGATGGCGCTGAGGATGATGACCTTGCAGTCGCGGGTGGCGGGGTCCTGCTTGAGCTGGGCGAGCAGGTCGCGTCCATCGAGGCGCTGGAAGATGTCGAGGATGATGACGGCGGGGTGATGCTCGCGGGCCAGGGCGAGGACGTTCTCGGCGGTGGTGTCGGTGATGCAGGTCAGCCCGGAGCGGCGGCCCTCGCGAGCGAGGGCAGACACCAGCAAGGGCTCATCGTCGGAGATCAAGATGGTGGGCATGGCCATGCGAGAAGTTCGAAGCAAACCGCGTTCCCACCGGGTGACGAGGGGCGCCCCAGTAACACCAAGGGGTTGGAGGCAGAGGGGGCGGGGTAACAACGCCTCATGAGTCAGCCTAGACCCCAATTTCTCAAGCGTTGAGAGGGGGATGAAAAGGTGATCCTGAGTCGTTGACTCAGCCGGGCGGGTCGGGTACATCCGCCGCCACCTTCGTTCCGGTCCCGAGGCGTATACCGGCGAAGGGGCAGACATATCGGGGAGTGGCTCAGCCTGGTAGAGCACTTGGTTCGGGACCAAGGGGTCGCAGGTTCAAATCCTGTCTCCCCGACCATTCGAAAGCCCTGGGGTTTCGCGGACATCCGCAGAAGCTCCAGGGCTTTTGTTTTTGCGGGTTCACCCGTGCTCCGCGCGGAGCACGAGCGCGCCGTCGTCTTCCAGACGCACCCGAGTCCCCAGCGGGCGGCTTTCACGGTCCAAGATGCCGCACAGCCACTCGGCGTCCTGGCGCGAGGCCCGGTGAGGCCTCAGCTGGCGCAGCCGCATGGGAATCATGCGCAGGCTGGCGAGCTGGCCGTTCGCCGGGGCCACCGACGCCAGGTACATCAGGGCCAAGTCATGCCGGAAGTCCCTGTAGCGCTCGATGCCCTCGTAGTCATTCAGGAAGTCCCCGCAGCCGTAGAGGATGAGCCGGCCCTGGTGGACCTCGATGCCCCGAGGGTGGTGGGAGGAGTGGCCATGGATGAGGTCCACCCCCGCTTCTTCGATGAGCGCGTGGGCGAATGCCCGCTGTTGGCCTGACACCTCATAGCCCCAGTTGCCGCCCCAGTGGATGGAGGCGACGACGACGTCCCTTGAGCGCTTGACGGCAGCCACCCGCTCGCCGATGCGCCGCGCCGTGGCGGGGGATAAGTCCGGTAGGAAGTCCACGCCTGGCATGTCCGCCGCCGCTGCCCATTCGGGTGGAATGCCGCTGCCGCGCTCACCGAACGAGAACACGATGACCCGGCCCTTGGCTCCTGCCTCCAGCACCGCGGGCCTGCGCGCCACCTCCAGATCCTCGCCCAGCCCTGCGGTGGCGATGCCCAGGTCCCGGAGGGTGGTCAGCGTCTCGCGCAGCCCGCGGTAGCCCCAGTCCAGTACGTGGTTGTTGGCCAGCGCGCAGCAGTGGATGCGGGCCGCCGTGAGGCACGCGGCGTTCGCCGGGTGCATGCGGTAGTGGATGCCCTTGTCTGGCCACCAGTCCTCGCTGGTGGTGATGCTCGTCTCCAGGTTGATGAGCCGCACATCCGGCGCGGCTTGCTCCAGCACGGCGAGAGCGTCTCCCCAGAGGGTGTCGAAGCCGATGGGCACGCGAATGGGGCCGTTGCGCGTCTCCGCCAGCGCGACATAGTCCCGGGCATCCCGCACATACTCCTCATGCAGCTGGGGAGGAACGGGGTGGGGGAGCACCTGGTCGATGCCCCTCCCGGTCATCACGTCGCCGCACAGGAAGAGGGAGATCATCTCCAGCTGACCAGGGCCGTCCATTCCAGGTGCTCGCCTACCGCCCAGCGGGCAGGGCCTCAGGAGGTTAGCCACTTCTTGGTGGTCACTGCGTGCACAGCGGAGATGCGCTTCTCTACCTCCTTCGTGCCGTGGCAGTGCGGGCACTCTGGCATGCGCTGGTCGTGCTCCTTGACGCTCATGATTTCGGTAAAGGGCTCTTGGCACTTGCGACAGAAGAACTCGTAGACAGGCATCGCGCGCTCCCTTCCTGAGGTGCAAGGCCACGCCATGGCTGCCGGTGGCCTTCACGAGACGATGTGGCACGCCAACGGCACATGCCAGGCCAGGGATGCGTCCACGAGCCGGGACGCCGGGCCCCTCCCAGCGAGAGGGATGGGGCAGGGTGCCCCTCCCTCGGCAAGCATCGCCCTGCCGGTGACGGGGCCGGTGACTCTGGGTTGGCGCATCTACTGTGACGATAGAGACGCTCGCGGTTCCCACCCATGGGTTGGGCCATAGCTCAACGGTGGCACCAGCCTGGGCTTGAAGGCATACAGCCCTTCCCACTGCTCGATCAGCTTGTTCCGGCTCAGCAGTCTGCCCGAGCGCCGCAGCGCCTCCGTGAGGACCGTTGCCGCCGTGTAGGCGGAGATTTGTTCCATCCGGAATCGCTCCGAGGAAGGGACGCGGGCGCAGAGCCGGGCAAACGCTTCACGGGCCAGGGGCTGTTCATCCCCGGGCAAGCTGTGGACCGTGAGGAAGATGCGGTTCTGGAAGGACGGTGGGGCTGACGCCACCACCTGGCCCGACAGGCTCCCCGGCAGCAACAGGTAGGGGGCCCAGCCGAGTGTTCGCGCCTTCCCGAAAAGCGCCTTCAGCTCCGCGCCATCGCCCAGGAACAGCACCAGCTCCGGCGGCTTCCGTCTCAGGGCCGTGGAGAGTGCCGCAGGGAACCTGTCGCGGGTGTACTGCAGCAACTCCACCTGCCTCCAGCCTCGCGCCTGGAATCGGGCCTGGGCTGCTCGCGCGGCTTCGGCGAGGGCCTCGTCCTCTGGGTAGAGGATGGCGACTTCTGGCGAGGCCAGGGGCAACCGCTGGGCGGCATCGTCCGCGAGGACTCGCGCCTGTTCTCCCGGATCCGAGAACAGAAAGAAGACGTGAGCGTGGGACGTGCCCGTCTTTCGAGCGGACAGCGTCAGAGGGCCGATGAGCGGCAGGGCCTCCTGCTCGGCCAGCCGCACCCATTCCTCTTCCGCGCCTGGAAGAAAGCCGGAGAGCAACGCGAAGACGGGCTCCCGCTGGAGCAGGCTCCGCAGGCTGGCCAGCCCTGCCTTCGGATCGCTGTCGTACTCCGCCACGGCCAGCTCCAGCCTGCGGCCGTGAATCCCTCCCGAGGCGTTGATTTCCTCGAAGTAGGCCTCCAGGAGGCCGCGCATGGCCTGCCCCAGCGCCCCGAACTGTCCCCGCGTGGGCAACACCACGCCCAGCCGCAGCGCCGAGTCCGTCACTCCGGGCGCTTGTTCGGCCTCCAGCCGCTTCAGCCATGCCAGCAGGTTCGTCATGTCCTCCGAGGACATCGCGTAGCGCGGCATGAGCGGGTCCAACCGGTTGCCACCCGTGTCGATCCCTTCGGAGATGATCCGGGCTACGCTCTTCTCATCGAGCACCGGGTGTCCCCGGCCCGCCGGGTGCTGGTGGCCGTAAGGTTTGGTGAGCTCGCTCCAGATGAGGGGGGGCGGTGTCACGCCGCCCTCGGCCCGGCCCCGGCCATCCTGCCCGTGGCAGTTGGCGCAAGGGAGGGCCGAGCCCGGGAGCCGGACGCCCGCTCCCACGGTCGCGGTGAGTTCCGTGCCCGAGCCGCTCTCTCCCTGGAAGTAGAGCCTCCGGCCCGCCTGCTCCCGGGCCGTGAGTGGAGGGGCGCCCACAGCGGTGGTCCAAGGCAGGGCACCGAGCAGCAGCGCGAACAGCCAGGGCCACCGCCGAGCCTCGTGCCTCAAGGGCCCTCCGCCAGCATCCGCACGCGCTCCGCGACCGCGGTGGGGGAGGCCTGGGGCGGAAGCTTGATCCAATGTCTCTGCTTCTCGTTGCCGGCGATGAGCAGCGTGGAGTGATCCTCGATGTTCTCGACGTACTGCCCGAGCCGGGTGATCACCTGGTTCACGTCTTCCCTCTTGCCGGTGAGAAAGGTCCAGCCCGGATGCGTGGCCTTGTGCCGGCGCGCGAACTCCATGAGCCGCTCGGGCGTGTCGTACTCGGAGTCCACGCTCAAGGTGATGAAGGACACCTCCTGGCCGAAGCGCTCGCCGAGTTCCTCGCGGATGCGGTTGAGCCGGGCGGTCAGCAGCGGACACGCCGTGGTGCAGCGCGTGAACAGGAAGGAGATGACGACCACGCGGTCCTTCAGCATGTCGCTGTAGAAGCGGACCTGCTTTCCTTCCTGGGTGACCAGGAGGGTGTCGGTGAACCACTCCCGGGCCTTCTTCTCGGACGCGGAAGCAGGGGCCTCCTGGCGCGCCTTGGCCAAGGCGTCCACCTGGGCAAGGATCTGATCCTCATTGGGGAAGCCGTTGAGCCTCACCCACTTTCCCGTGCGCGGATCCCCCACGAGCACCATGGGCGTGTGTTGGGTCACCGCCGGGGTGTAGGCCCCCAGTCCCTCGAGCACCTGCCGGACGTCTTCCTGGGTTCCGGTGAGCCATGTCCAGCCCGGCTTCGCCCGATGGTTCGCGGAGTAGGCCTTCAGCCGTGCTGGCGTGTCCCTTGCCGGATCCAGGCTGATGGAGACCAGCCGCACCTCCTTGCCCAGCCGCTCGCCCAGCTTGCCCTGGACGCGCGAGAAGATGGCCGAGAGCACGGGGCAGATCGTCGTGCAGGTCGTGAAGACGAAGTCCATGACGACGATCGAGTCCCCGATGACTTGGCTGCTCAGCCGCGCCGGTGCGCCGTTCGAGTCGACGAGCTCCGCATCGATGAGCCGCACTTGCGCCGAGTCCGCTGCGAACACGCGCGAGGGGAGGACGAGCAGCAGGGCCGCGAGCACCGCAGCCACCTGCGCTCCAGGGTTATGGAGAGACATGAGAGATTTCCTCTTGAGGGGATGGGCGCTGCTTCGTGTCTGTCACCCAGAGCGTCCGGTAGGGCAGTCCGCCGTAATTCACCTGCCGGGAAGGCACCGAGACATAGACGTAGTAGGCGCCCGGGTTCGGCAGCGAGGGACTCGCCTCATAGAGGCCCTCCTCCACCTCCTCCGCGGGCACCTCGGTGCGCAGCCTTCCAGGAGCGGCGTAGGTCAGTACCTTCACATCGCTCAGCCCCGCCAGAGGTTCGCGGGTCGCGGCCTCCAAAACCTGGAAGCGCAGCCGGGGCGTCTCTCCCAACGCAAGCTGCGTGGGCAGATCCCGGTACACGAGCTCGAGTCCCCCGAGCGCCTGCCTCATCTGGGGGTTCTCCTTCACCTCGAGGCTGAAGCAGTGCAGCACCCTCGGTGAGTCCAGCAGGAAGGCCACGTCATACCGGCCCGCCGCTGGCAACCGGAGGCTCGTGGCGTAGAGCCCGGGTTCCAGCTCCCTCAGGCTGCGGTCCACCACGGTCACCGCTCGCGCCGCGTGCCCATAGTTGCCGAAGCTCCCCATGGGCGCGTTCATCCCCTCCATGTAGAAGTACGAGGTGTTCTCCGCCGGGCTGGTCACGAACACCGCGGCCTCCGTGGAGGCTGGCGTCACCGAATCGGCCAGGCTCAGGTCTCCCGCGAGCTGGGGCGCCACGGTCCCCGCCGCGAAGCTCTGCACCGCGGGCTTGGACTCCGTGCCCAGGGTGGAGAGGTTGATCATCTGGACGCGCTCGGAGTCCAGCAGCCGCACGTAGGCGAACCCCCGGGTGAAGCTCAGCTGGTAGGGCTGCCCGTCCACGGAGAGGGTATGCACCAGCCGGTGGCTCGCGGAGTCGATGACGTACACCGTGCGCTCGGTGGGGTTGAGCACCAGTGCCCAGCGCCCATCCGGTGACACCCTCAGGGGCCCCAGGCCCGGCCGCACCGTGAGCCGGGCCCGCTCCTCCAGGCTCGTCCCGTCGATGGCGATGACGGTCCCTTCCTTCGCGTCCGCCACGTACAGCGCTTGCGAGAGCGAGGAGTACGCCAAGGAGATGGGGAGGGGGCCCGTTCGCAACTCCTTCACCGTGCGCAGCTGCGCGATGTCGATGACGGACACCGTCCCGGACTCGCGGTTGCTGACGAAGGCGAAGCGATCCTCCGAGCTGAAGGCGAGCTCGTGGTGGCCGCGCCCGGTGGGAATCCGCGCCACGGGCTTCAGGGACTCGAGCGCGATGACGGTGACGCCGCTTCTGGCTCCGGCGCGAGGGCCGTCCCCCACCCAGAGGTAGCGCCCGTCCGGTTGCAGGGCCACTCGCGTGGGCTCCGGGCCTGCCTCCACCCGCCCCACGAGCCGGAAGGACTCGGTGTCCACCACGGCCACCTGGCCCGCGCGCGGCATCGAGACGAAGAGCCTCCGCCCATCGCGGCTCTTGACCCAGTCGGCGCCGGGCCGGTCCAGCAGCACCGTGGCATACAGGCTCGTCTTGCCCGTCATTCCCACCAGCGGATCGATGACCGAGATGCTCGCGTCCTGGTTCATCACCAGCAGGTAGTAGCTGTTGAGGTCCACCAGCGGGCGGATACCGGGGAGCCCCTTGAGGTAGAGCGCCACGCGCTCCCTGCACTCCTGCGGCTCTTGCGGCTTGCCCGCGAGCACCTGCCCCAGGTCCATCCAGGCCGAGGGGGACAGGCCTCGCAGCGGCTCGTGGCTGGTGGCATCGCTCAGGCGGAAGCGGACCTGCACCGTATCGCCCTCCATGAGCGGCGGAGGCGCTTCTCCCGGGGCCACAGGGTGGGTGACGGAGAGCTCCACCACCGCGCCGTTCTTCTCGAGCCTCCCGGAGCTGTGCTCCGCGACGGGCGCTGGGGTGGGTGCCTCGGGCTGGGGCGTGGAGAGGGCCACGTAGCCCGCGAGCGCCAGGCAGGACAGGACGAGCACTCCCGCGGCGGCGCGCACGAGAGGCTTCGAAGGCGAGGGGGAGGGTCGAGAGTTCATGGTGGGGTTCCTGGAAGACTCACTCCACGCGCAGCAGGCCCCACTCGCCGGAGATGTTGCCCAGGCTCCCGTAGTCCCGGAACAGGTAGTCCCCGGACACCTCGTTCGCGCCACCGGCGCTCGGCAGGAACACCTCGAAGTGGGTCGAGGGCTGCACGCTCTCCTGTCCGCCCACATAGAAGCCCACGGGGTTGAGGCCCAGCGCTCGCGAGGGGACCTCGGTGGGGGTGCACTTGCCCGGGAGCCCCAGGTCCGCCGAGCCCGGACACACATACGGGTCCCGCTGCCACAGGTGGCCGTGCAACTTGAAGGTGGTGCCTCGGAACGAGCCGTGGGGTTCGAGCAGACGCAGGCGCGTCTGCCGGCCCGCCTTCACGGTGAACACGGGCGTAACGGGATCTCCCCCCACCAGGCCGTTGCTGTAGGCCATGAAGGCGTTGGGCACGGCGCCGTAGCCTCCAGGGACGTTGCCGAACGGGGCGTTCGGCCGCAGACCGAAGCGGAACCACATCGGCTCGGTGCCATAGTTGAGGGCCATCTGCCCCGCGTCCTGGTTGTCCTCGGCGACGATCCCCTCGGCTTGCACGTTCTCCACCGCCGTGCCGTCCGCGTAGCGGTGGCTCATCTGCTTCTGGTGCACCACGGCGAAGTCCCGGAAGAGGGTTTTGTCCGGCCGGCCATCCTGGTTCGTGTCGGGGCCTACACTGGCCGCGGAGCGCCGGTTCGCGTCCTCGGTCCACGCCGTGCCCAGGGGCTCGATGACCAGCGCGCCCACCAGCGACTTCTGGCCCTGCTTGATCTTGTCGGCGGGGACCAGGTTGGAGCCGCCGAACTCGATGGGCGTGACGACGAGCTGGACGCTGCTGGTGTTGTTGCGCGCTCTCTTGCGGATGTCTCCCGCGTACCAGCGGTAGAGCCTCGAGCCGCCGGGGGGCACGAGCTGCTGCGGGTTGATGCCGACGTTGGTGCCATCCGCCGTGGTGACATCGTACGCCACGAGCTGGGGATGCAGCCCCACCCAGCTCGATGCCCGGATGAGGTTGTTGTTGAAGGTGGTCACCCCCTGCGGGTTCTGCCGGTCGCGGTTCACCACGCCGATGAGGCTGGTGAGGTTGGCCAGGTCGGGGTTGTCGTCGAAGAAGCCGTTGCGGTTGAGATCCCCCGGCAGCCGGTTGCGCAGGGTGATCTCCAGGCACTCGCCCGCGGCCGCGCGCAGCACCAGGGGCTCGATGGGAACTCCGGGCCGGAGCTTGCCGTTGGCACCCAAGTCCGCCGTGCGCACGTAGAGCAGGGCGGTAGGATCATGGAGCGGGCCTGACTTGCCGTTGTCCAGCGCGGTACGCCGGGGGTTGTAGACGAGCGTGCCGCCCCTGGGGTTGACCGGCGCTCCAACATGCTGGGTGGCCGAGTCATCCCCGGGTACCAGCGTGACGCCCAGCGGATTGCCGAGCGCGGTATTGGCCAGCACCGCCGTGACATCATAGGTGCGCACGGGCGCGGCGTGCGGACAGGTGCCGCTGTTGTCGGTGTAGAAATCGTCGGCGTTGCCGTGCCGCACCGGCGTGCGGTTGTTGGGCAGGCGGAACAAGTCCGTCCGCGAGGAGTTGTATGTGCGCAGCAGGCCCCAGACGCCGGTCCACCACCCGTCCTGGCTGGTGTTCATGTCGTAGGCGAGGTCCACCCGCTCGCCGGGCCGGCCGAGCCAGGGCAGCGAGGGTATCTCGAAGGTGAACTGCTCGGAGATGCCGAGGGCCTGGGCATTGCGCCAGCCGGAGTTGGGTGCGGCGCCAAAGCTGGAGCCTCCCTGCAGCCACTTCACGCCGTGGACGGTCGCGTTGAACTCCTCCTCGTGCGCGCCGGCCTGGATCTTCACCCGCACCCTGTCTCCTGCGAAGGAGCGCACCAGCGGGGTGAAGGGATCTCCCGCGCCGATATCCCTCGTGAGCGCCGGATAGGGCGTGTCGCCGAGCGCCGTGTTGAGCTCGGGGATGGCGCGGTCCGTGCGCGTCTGCAGCGCATAGGCCAGGTCTCCTCCCAGCCCCGAGGCCTGTGTGCCCCGCTGCCCGTCCGGCCCACGCTTGTTCGGATCGTAGACGCGCAGCGCGACGGGCTCGTTGCGGTAGTTGACCACGAACATGCCGGGGTCATCGGCCGAGATGGCCTGCGGGCACGGCCGGGGCACGCCGCCGGGACAGATGGCCGCGTTCACATACAGGTCTGGGAACACGGGGTTGACCTGCTGCCGGTGGGGAGGGGCGATCGCGTTGCGGAAGGTCGTCGCGGTGGGGCCCAGCCCCGGAGAGGGTCTGCCATCCGGGCCGGCTCCCACGAAGACGCCCTCCTCGTAGGCATGCTGGAAGTCCGCGGGCATCAAGAAGAACTCGCGGTAGCTGTCGTTGATGCCGTCCCCGTTCAGATCGCCTGTGAGGATGGCGGCCTGCCAGCTCGTGGGGCCTCCATCGTTCCGCGTCCCAAGGACCACTCCCGTCTCGCTGTGCACCCAGGTGGAGTCTGGGGGCTCTGTGAGCACCGTGGCGTAGAGGCCCACCTGCTGATGGGTGGAGGGGCCGAAGTGATCATGCGTGAAGATGTTGCCGAGCCCGCGGTGGGTGCCCTCCACGTTGACCACGGGATCGAAGAACCAGCGCTGCAGGGTGATGCGCGCGCCCAGCCAGGCACCACCGGGGCCTGCGCCGAAGAAGGGGTGGGGCAGGGCGGTGAGAGTGAGTTGCCCGTCCAGCGTGGGCACCGGGGTGACGCCCGGCGTGGAGTTGAACGCGTTGATGGCCGTGATTCGCTCGCGCACTGCGTCCGGTGACAGGGTGCCATCCTCATAGTTCCAGCCGTTGGCGGCGCCGTCGGTGGAGGGCAGGTCCCACTTGGGCAGGTGGATGTGCTGCCCGATGACGTCGGTGGGCGTGCGCACCTGGTAGTCGTCCAGCTCGTACCTCGCGGGGACGAGGTTGGTGTGCAGGTACTTGCCGCAGTCGAAGGTGTTGAACCGGAGGACGAAGGGCTCGGGGGGCCGTTGCTTGTTGAGGGTGGGCTGCACGTCCTCCCAGAGGCTGAGGATGCGCTCCTGTGAGAAGTGGTAGCCCACCTTGTTGAACACCACGTCGAGCTGGATGTTGGCGGCCTTGTAGACGCGCGGGTTGGCGATGCCGAACCGCACAGGGCCGGTGGTGCTCAGGCCTCCGGAGCCATCGAAGAAGCGCGGAGGCACGCCCGCGCGTACCGGGTTGCCCGCGTCATCCCGGCATGGCTCGAAGTACGGGGCGCTGGGGGAGGGAGGCAGGCCATTGCTGGCGAAGGTGCCGGCCATCGGGGTGCCGTTGCGCAGCAGCGTCGTGCTCGGGTGCGAGGGCGTCGCGTGGAAGCGCATGGCCGTCTGCTCCACGTCTGTTCCCTGCTCGGGGAGGTACACGGGCCGGGCCTTCACGAGCTCCTTGTTGAAGTCCAGGCGGCTCACGACGGAGAGGGCCTCGCCGCCCGCGGCCACGCCCTCCAGCGTGTGCCGGGGCAGCCCTCCGTTGAAGCCTCCCGCTCCAGTCACCAGGTCCGTCCGCCCCGCGAACAGCGGGTTGGTGCCGGCCTGGAGCGCTGCGGCCTCCGCCTCGGTGAGCATGTCCAGGGGAGGCGTGGGCGGACGTTGGCCCACGGTGTTCTCGATGCCGCCGATGAAGAACGGATAGCCGGGGTTGATGGCGCGCTGGACGACGCGCGCGTTGCTGCCCACCGGCACGGGCGCTCCTGGGCTGAGCGGGTGGAAAACGGAGGCCGTGGTGGTGTTCGGGTTGGGCACCACCTCGACCTTTCCGGGCATGGGCGCCATGGGCCTGCCGGGCAGCGGCACCACTGCGGGAATGGGCGTGCCGGCGACGATCTCTCCATCCGGCAGGGCGCGGCTGGAGGCGGCGGGCGTTCCGTCCTGCAAGCCGAAGGGCGCGGTGTGGAAGCCCGAGCCGCTCGCGGCCAGCTTCGTGCCCGCCTCGAACGTGTCGTGGACGCGCAGCAGCGCCCACATGCCCTGGGCGAAGTGAGGATAGAAGTGACAGTGGAAGATGGCGTCGCCCGCGGTGTGGTTGCGGTTGCCCGCGCCCCCGAAGACGAGCTCGTATGTGTAGCCCGAGCCTGGCCCGATGCCCTGCGCATCGATGTAGTTGGAGTTGTCGTCGTTGGGGTTGAACAGCCACTGGTGGTTGTGCAGGTGGAAGACGTGCTGCTCCTTGCCCACGTGCACGTTGCGCATCTTCACGAAGTCCCGGGTGTAACTGTGGAAGACGTTGCTGGGATCGTCCGGGTAGAAGGCCTTGGTGGCCTTGGGCCCGGTGGTCCCGGGCGGCGGCGTGGCACCCGGCGGCAGGGCCTCCAGCCCCAGGTTGGCCGGCACGTCCACCAGCATGGCCGGATCCCCCACCGTGAAGGAGCTCAGGAAGAACTCCTCGTAGGCGCAGTCCAGGCAGTCATGCATGGGCCCCACGGACAGGCGGTTGGCGATGATCTCCGAGCCGATGCCTCCCGAGCCGTAGTTGATCATGAAGGCGTCCCGCACGCCCTGCAGCGTGAAGCGGAAGACAGGATCCAGGAAGAAGCCCTGGAAGGCGTTGGCCGCGGAGGCCTCGTCATGGAAGAGGGCGGTGTTTTCGCGGAAGGCCTCCAGGCGGTTGGGCAGGCTGGGGTTGCGCTTGCCCACGCTCTCCAGTGGATAGGTGTTCGGTGGGAAGGAGCCATCCGGCTTGGGCCCCACGATGATCGCGGCGATATCCGTGTGGACCAGCTCTTTGCCCCACAGCATGTTGAGGATGGGCAGGCCACTCTTGCCCTCCCTCAGCCAGGGCTCTTTGTTGGGGTAGACCGCCTCGTAGTTGATCACCGGCTGACCGGTGGGGCTCGTTCCGGTGGTGGCCAGGCGCAGCTCCTCCTCCGTGACCTGGCTGCGGTAGAAGTTGGCGCCTGGGGGCTCCACGTTGATGGCCGCGAACATGCCGTTTCCGCTGTTGCCAGCGCCCGCCTCGCCTCCGAAGGTGGCCCCGTCGCTCGTCACCAGAAACGTGCCCTCCTTGGGGGCCAGCAGCGTATAGACGGCGGTCTGGCCCGGGCGCACCAGGCTGTTGCCGTTGGTGCCAACGAAGGAGCTGTCGCTGGCGATGCTGCCGACCAGCTGCAGGCCTGGCACGGTGAAGCCCGCCACGCGGCTGGCCACCTGATCATCGATGGGAATCCGGAAGGGCAGGAGATTGAAGATGTTGGGTGTGTCCCGGGGGTTGGCCACGGGCGTGAGCAGGTTGGTGAGGCGCACCCGCAGGCAGTCTCCCGCGGCGGCGCGCAGCACCAGCGGCCGGGGCCGCTTGTCCGGACGCAGGATCACCTCTCCCGGCACGGGCGCGCCTCCCTGCGTCAGCGGCCGGCCCGTTTTCATGTTGATGACGTCCCGGGTCAGCGCGTAGACGATGCCGTTGACGTTCTGGGCACCCAGCCGGTTGAACATCAGCGGCTGGTCCAGCACCACCACGTTGGCGGAGAGGGTCCGGGCGCACGTGCCATGAGTGGGCTCCGGAGCATCAGGAACGGGTGAATCCTCCTGCTCCTGCATGGGCACCACCGCGCCCACGGCCAGGAGGATCAACACCCCTGCGATCCACGGAATCGTTCTCTTCACGGCACCCCCCCACGAGAGCCAGGTTCAACACCCTGGCGTTCATCCAGCGACGCCGCGTACGTGCCCTGGATGTAGAGGAGTCGTGTAAAGGGTTTCCGGCTCGGAAATAATGGTCTACCGGGGCTGGGGGAGTGTCAGGTGGGCTGCGGTTCTGCTGCACCACCGGCACGAGCGCCCGTCAGCCCCTCACGCTCGCCCGGGCCACGCCGCACTCCTCGCAGCCCGTCTCTACGGGATGGAGGAACACGAGCGGATCCGTCGCCAGGTGCTTGACGGCGATGCGTACCAGGTCCTGCGCGCGCGCCAGCCGAGCCTGTGCGTGGCCGACCCGTCCTTCCGATTGGAGGCCCGCGGCTTGCAGCCACGCGTCCATCTTCGAGAAACCCTCGCAGCAGTGATCATTTTCCAGATAGTCGATCCGGATCGGCTTCCCGTCCTGGAGCACCGTGTAATGGTGGGGAACGCGATAGGGCGCGCCGCCCATGAGCTCGGCCAGGTGCAGCATCGTGTTGCTGTCATGGCCCACGCCGAGCAACAGCACCTGTCCGTCCAAATCATGCACGACGCTGATCGGACTTCCCGGCGCGGAGGGGGGCAGCTTGAGCGGCGCGTTGACGATCTCGGCCGCTCTCGGCCCGACGGCCGCGAAGCCGTCGAAATGGTGAAGGCCTCGGAGGACTCCGGGCTGACGCCAGAACAGCTCGGGGACGATGCCCAAGTCGTCCCGCACGGGCGTGGTTCGGGGATCAAATGGCTCGTCGTCGTTGCCGCTGCCCGACGGCAGGACCAGCGTTCCGTCTGGCCCCAGTGCCTCTCGCAGGGCAGAGATCAACCCAAGAGGCCCGCCCTCCACCGGCCGCACCGCTCGGAAGGACGTGTGCACCACCAGAACGCCGCCCTCACGGACTCCCAGTGCGCGGAGCTGCTCAGTGACGT
Organism: Hyalangium minutum; assembly: GCF_000737315.1. Classification (GTDB taxonomy): domain Bacteria; phylum Myxococcota; class Myxococcia; order Myxococcales; family Myxococcaceae; genus Hyalangium; species Hyalangium minutum. The sequence continues at coordinate 19,646 of NZ_JMCB01000030.1, read as the reverse complement.
GGGCTCTGCTGAGCTCTGGCCGCGCCTTCGCGTTGGCTGACATCCTTCCCTCCTATAACAGGCGCTGTTCCTCGCCGTGCATTCCACTCCTGGCCCATTGGTGGAGTGTGGCTGCAATAGGAGTGTCGCTTTGACGACGGGCCCCGGAGCCGAAATACTCCCGCCCTCCCTTTCTTAGGAGTCCAACGACAATGCACCGTCCCATTTTGCGCGTGGGCCTTGCCCTCGCCATAGCCCTGGGGGTCGTCGCTGCGTGCGGCGGCGAAACGCCGGAACCCCAGGCGCCCGAGTTCCTCATCTCCGCCAATCCCCGGCAGATCAATGATCAGGGGCAGATCTCCCAGATCGATGTCACCGCGAAGAACGCGGATGGCACGGCGGGTACGGGCACGGTGGTCCTGAAGGCCACGGCTGGCGTGTTCACCTCGGGGGCCACCGAGGAGACCCTGCCCCTGGCGGCGGGTAAGGCCTCCACCGGCTTCCTCTGCAACAAGGGGGCGGATGCCAAGTGCGCGGGCAACGTGCGCATCGACGGCACGTGGGGCACCGAGGTCACCAGCGTGACGTTGACGGTCGGCTCGGGCACGCCTCCTCGGGATGGTGGCACGGATGGCGGGACCACTCCCAAGCCGGACGGCGGCACTCCGGACGGTGGCGGTGGCACCACGGGCACCTACACCACCGTCGTCACGACGACCAAGCCTCTCCTGGTGGCGAACACGGGCGACACCACCGTGGTCACCGCCACGGTGACCCGCACCGCGGGTGGCGCCCCGGAGGCCAACGCCTCGGTGACCTTCAACACCACGCTGGGCTCGTTCACCCCCGCGCAGGGCACCCAGACTGCCACGGCGACCACGGACTCCACAGGCAAGGCCCAGGTGTCCATCTATGTGGCCAACACGCCGCCGGGCACGGCGCGCATCACCGCCACCTATGGGGACGGCACCGGCATCAAGGACCTGCCCTTCTCGGCCATCTCCTCCATCGTGTACGTGACCGGCTCCGCCAAGGCCCTGCTGGGCCTCGACAGCTCCGGCCGTGAGACGACCACGCCGGTCAACTTCAAGATCACCAACTCCGCGCAGCAGCCTGTCCCGGGCGTGGAGGTGAGCTTCGAGGTGTCTGGCGCGGCCGGCGCGTCCGTCACGCCGACCGCCGTCAGCGACAACAATGGTGTCGTCTCCACCACGCTGCGCTCGGGCAACTCCGTGGGCGTGGCCATCGTCAAGGCCACGGTCACCGCCACGCGGGGCTCGACGCCCGAGGTCTCCGCCAACCACCCGGGCACGCCCATCGTGGGCGGCAAGCCGTCGGACACGGGCCTGTCGGTGGACTGCACCCTCAAGAACCTGGGCGCGCTCCACGCACTGCCTCCGCCTCGTGTGGTGAACACCCAGTGCAAGGCCAAGCTGGTGGATCGCTTCAGCAACCCGGTCGGTCTGGCCACCCCCGTCCAGTGGTACGCCGAGGCGGGCTCCATCAACAGCCCGGTGGACTCCAGGCCCCAGCAGGGCACCACGCCCTCCGCCGACACGGGCGATGCCGTCACCACCTTCAGCACCAACGGCGCTTTCCCTCCCTACGCCGTCACGCCGCTGACCACCTCCAACCCGTCCGAGATGTACCAAGGTGACCCGACCGACCCGAACGGCCGCAACCCGCGCGACATGACGGTGACGGTGATCGCCGTGGTGGCCGGTGAGGAGGAGTTCGTGGACGGCTCCGGCAGTGGCCCGACCGCGGGGCAGACCAACGGCCGCTGGGATCCGGGCGAGTGGTTCACCGACCTGGGCGAGCCGCTGGTGGATCGCAATGACAACGGCGTCTGGGATCCGGGCGAGTCCTTCATCGACACCGAGCGCGTGGACTGCTCCAACCCCAACGCTCCCCCGGCGAAGAACAACCGGTGGGACGGCCCCAACGGGTGCTGGGACAACAACACGCAGATCTGGCGCTCGATCCACATCGTCTACAGCGGTCCGCTCTACACGGGAGCGGGGATGGCGTCGGAGCGGTACCTCGTCTACACCCCGCCGGACCAGCCGTACTCCGTGCCCGCGGGAGGCATTGTCGACGTGAGCGTTCGCTGGGCGGACGCGTACTACAACCGGATGTCTCCGGACAGCGCCAGCTTCGGCGTGACGAAGACGGGCACCCGTGGCCAGGTGTCTGTGACCAGCGACGCGAACGCGTTTGCCTACGGTGGCTTCACCATCAACTACGTGAAGCGCGAGGGCACCACCCAGCCGGATGGCACCGTCCGGCTGGGAGCCCTGTGCGACACAGGTAAGCCCACGCCGCCGAACTCTTCCACCTCGCCGGCGGCCACCCGGTGCGTGCGGTCGGCGGAGTTCAACTTCCTGCCGGGCGGCCAAATCGCCAACGTCCGGCTCACGGGAGGGTCCGGTGTTGGTGGCCCCGTCACCTCCACCGTGGAGTTGAAGGCCAACCACGGCTTCTCCACCTCGCCCGTGGTTCAGTTCCAGGCCATCTACGAGTAGCGGCTGAGCGAGCCTGAAGTCTCGAGCCACCGCGCCTGTCTGGGCGGTGGCTCTCTTCATTTCGGCCGCGGGCGCTCTACTCGATGATGGCCTCGAGCTCGAACACGCCCGTGCCTTCCGCTCCGTGCACGGTCCCGCGCGCCACCAGTCCTCCGGAGGTGGCCGCCCGGCTGATGACGCCCCGCCGATCTGCCTCCAGCATCGAAGCAGGGAAGTGGATCTCGCTGATTCGCACGCCCTTCTCCGAACCCTCCGGGGTGGCGAGCAGAGAAGGGCACGGTGCCGTGACGCAGCGAACGCCGCTGTCCGAGATGCGGTAGGTGCCCGGATTCGAGGACTGGCCCGTCACGTCGGACCCGAGCATTCCTCCGCAGGCCGTGGCGCTGAACATCAGGAAGAGAAGCAGGCTCTTTCGCATACCGCTCCTGGCTGCAAGGCCCATTCCCGCGAGGGCCACATGGAAGCTCGCGGGTTTGGAGTCGCGGCCGCCTCAGAAATCCGAGGAGGAATGGCCAAAAAAATCCCCTGTCAGGGGGGCCGCGCCGCCGCGTCCTTCGAGGTATCGGTAAACGGTTTTGAAGCGCCCGGCCGGAGAGGCCATACAAGCCCTTATGTTGGTTCGACTCCAACTCCCGTCACCATATGACGGGATAGCCTAATGGACAGGCACTCGACTTCGACTCGAGACGTCAACGGCTTCCCCACTCGGGCGTTTCAATTTTTCTCTGACGAATTCGCGTCCGGCCGAAGAGGCCATACAAGCACTTGGGAACCTGAAGCCGCCGGTTCGAATCCGGCTCTCCCGACCATCGGGAGATAGCTCAGTGGTTAGAGCGCGGGTCTAAAAACAAGGCTTCTTCACTCGGGCGCATACTTCTTCCACTCCGCAGCGGCAGAAAGGGTCGCGCGCCAGGCCGTGTTTCGGGGAGACTGCCCGCTCGGAGGGACTCCCATGAACACCCCGCGCAACCCGCCGCTGCTCCCGGAGGCCCAGCTGGGCCCCGCCGAGAAGCTGCTCGACCTGGTTCTGAGCGCCTCGGCCCACTTGTGGCACAACCGCCCCGGCCTCAATGTCCGCAACGTCTGGCAGCCCGCTCCTCGCGGCCGGAACGCGGCGGTCCCCGCCAACGCCGCGCGTGTTCCTCCTGGCCTCTTCGTCCCGGCCGCTGTGAACCTCTACCGGCGCTTGCTGGAGATCTACCAGCTCAACCAGGACCTGATGGCGCACTTCGCCTCGTACGCGCTGACTCAGACCGAGTGGCGCGACCTCAAGGTGGCGTGTGCCGCGCTCATGCTGGTGCAGAGCCGCTCGGGCCAGCCCGTGCGCGAGGACGATGGCTCGGTGGCCTTCCTCGACGATGACTTCCGCTCCATCGGCGAGGCGATGCTCCTGCACTACGAGAAGAAGTCCACGCGCATGCTCACCCCCAAGGGCGTGCTCCGCGTGGCCGAGCTGCTGGAGACGCCGGAGATCGCCGCGCTCAATCGCCGCGCGGGCTTTTCGGATCCCGGCTCGAAGAAGCCGCCGCTCGGACGCTGGAAGCGCGCTGCCACCAAGTGGCTGGCGCTCCGCGAGAGGAACCCCGCCATGCTCGAGGGCCTGGTGAAGGCGGGCTTCAAGGAGACCATCAAGAAGATCGCTCGCAAGGCGGGCTACAAGCCCGAGTCCCAGGCGTTCTTCGAGGTTCTCGGCTGGAAGCAGAAGCAGGCCGCGAGCGGGCACCGGAAGGTGGGCCTCACGGGACTGAAGCTGGAGAAGCGCGAGCGCTTCGACGGGCTCTCCGAGGCGGAGATCTGCGAGGCCATCGAGACGCAGAAGCTCACCTATAAGGAGGTGGTCGGCCGGCTGCCGAAGGATGTGGGGCTTACGCCCGCCATCATGGTGACGCTGTTGCCCTCGCTGTCGGATCGGGACCTGCGGCTGATGACGCCCACCCTGGAGGAACTGGGGCTCATGGCCGAGCCTGAGATCCGTGCCCGCTGGGAGAAGGCCGTCGCCGAGTCCACCGATCAGCGCGCGCTGAACGTGGCGAAGAACGTCCGCAACAAGGAGCTGCGCGACAAGCTGGAGGAGGCCGCCGACAATGCCGCTCGCAAGGCCGTCTCCGAGGCCACGAGCGAGGCGGACGTGCGCGTCATGTTCCTCATCGACAAGTCCGGCTCCATGGAGGGTGCCATCGAGCAGTCCAAGGAGGCCCTCACGCGCATCCTCGCGGGCTTCCCGATGGACAAGCTCCACATCGCCACCTTCGACACGGTGGGCACGGTGCTCCGGCCCAAGGCGCCGTCGCGCACCGCCGTTCAGCACATGCTCAAGGACATCAAGGCCAGCGGTGGCACCATGCACGCCGCCGCCGTGCGCGCCCTGCACCAGTCCGGTGTCGCCTTTCCCCCCACCGCCCGGCTGATTGTCATCGTCGTGGGCGATGAGGCGGGCGAGGCCGGAGACCAGTTCGCTCGCGCGTTCCGCGAGTGCGGCTACGCCGTGTCGGCCATGGCGATGCTCGTCTCGGTGTCGCACGCGCGGGGCAGCACCGTGAAGAGCGGCGCCAATCAGCTCAAGGTGCCCTTCAGCGAGGTCTCCGTCGACAGCTTCAATGACCCCTACCAGGTACCTCGGGTGCTCAAGGCGCTCATGGATGCGCCGGTGTCCGCGGGCACCGTGGCGCAGTCCGGCTGGGTCGAGCGGGTGATGCGCACGCCGCTGCTTCAGCTCACGCCTTCGGGAGTCGTCTCCAAGAAGAGCGCTACGGCGTAAGCAGGAGGAGACGGGCGTGGACTACCGGAAGTTCCTGGGCAAGGAGGAGGAGCGCGTGCTGCCGTACCTCGGCGGTGCGTTTCTCCATGCCGCGGAGCGGCGGCTGCGGCTCAGCACTGAGCCCGCCGCCCCAGGTTGGTACACCTTCCGCATCAAGGGCCGCGACGCCACTCCCGTGGGGCCCGCAGAGCCTGAGGCCCTGGATCAGTGCCCTGCCGTGCGAGGGCACCTCGTGGGCGAGCGGCTCGTGCGCGATGGGGCCATGGCCGAGCGCGTCCACTTTCTCCCCGCCGAGGAGCCTCCCCGGCTGTCCCCCGTCAAGGCTCGGCGCTGGCACTCCGGAGAGCTGTTGTTCGAGTCGCTCGAGTTCGAGAGCGAGGCCGAGGAGTCCGTGCGGCGTGCGCTCGAGGACGATATGAATCTGGCCCAGGTCAAGGCCGTGCCCGCCACCCTGCGCGCGGCGTTCGCCTACTCCGTGATGGAGGCGGCGGCCCGTCGGCTCGGAATCCCGGCCGCTGCCGCGGAACTGCGGCCCCACGTGGCCCAGGTCGCCGAGTTCGGGCGCCCCGAGGCCGAGCGTGCCTTGCGTGCGCTCGCCGCTGAGCGCGCATTGGCCCAGCGCGAGATGATGGAGCTGAACCGCCGCCGCCAGGTCGTTGAGATGGCCCAGCGCGCCGTCGAGGCGCAGCAGCTCGCTGTCCCTGAGGCTCGGCAGGGGAGGGGGCGGGTTCGCCAGGAGGATGCGATCGCTCGCGCCGAGCTGGCGCTGGAGGCCGCGGGTGCCCGGATGCGCACCGCCCGCGCCCTGGGCGACGGCAACCTGGAGGTCATCTTCACCTTCAAGGACGAGCGCTTCATCTCCGTGGTGAACATGCGGACCCTTCAGGTGATCGACTCCGGCATCTGCCTCGGCCACCCGCCGCGTGACGATCTCGTGACGCTCGAGAGCCTCCCGTCCGTCATCAAGGAGGCGATCGATACCGATCGCCTCGTCATCCTGCGGCATGCGTGAGGGCACTCCCATGCGACGTGAGGTGCTTTTCCTCATCGATGGCGAAGGGCGGATCCTCTGGAGCGATGCTTCCGCGAGCCCCGTAGCACTCCCGGACTCCCGGGCTCGCTGGGAGGCCATCTGGGGCCTCCGCGCCCAGCTCGCGGAGATTGCCCACAGCCACCCTGTGGGGCCGCTGGCCTTCTCCCAGGAGGACGAGACCACCATGGAGGCGCTCATCCAGGCGCTCGGCAAGCGGCCCCGGTTCTCCGTGGTCGCTCCGGACGGCATGCTCGTCAGGGACCGGGAGGGGCAGGAGTCACGGGCTGCCGAAGAGCCTTGGTGGACCCAGTTGCTCCGGCTCGCCTCGGGCATGACCGAGGGCGCTGGAGCTGAACCGTTACCCGAGCTGCCACCCGGCTGAGGAGAGCCACCATGCGTATCGTCTTCTGTGGAGTGGGCGCGCTGGGCTCGACCGCCGCCATCTTCTGCCGCAACCTCAACGCCACGCTCTGCTTCGTCGACTTCGACCGCGTCGAGTCGAAGAACGTCCTGGCTCAGGCCTACGTGAAGCAGTCCATCGGCAAGAACAAGGCCGAGGCCCTCAAGCTCCAGTTCCAGAACTTCTACGGCGTGAAGGCCGAGTCCTTTGGCGTCAAGCTCGTGGCCGACAACGTCGAGGCCCTTTGCGGCTCGGCGGACCTGCTCGTGGACTGCTTCGACAACAAGGCCAGCCGTGAGCTGCTCTCGGGCTTCGCTCGCAAGGCGGGCAAGCCGCTCGTGCACGCGGCTGTCTCCGGCGATGGCACCTTCGGCATCGTTCGCTGGGACGAGCGCTTCGCTCCCGACGCCGAGGACCAGCCCGGTCAGGCCACCTGCGAGGGCGGCGAGCACCTGCCGCTCATCGGTCTGCTCGGCACCACCCTGGCCCGCGCCATCCAGGACTTCCTCAAGTCCGGGATGAAGCGCGATGCCATGGTGAGCCTCAATGCCGTGACGCCCACCGCGAGCTGAGTTCCGGCGGGCAGAGCGCGCTCAGCACCGCCTCCAGTCGCCCGGGCGCCGCGCCCTTCTCCACCAGCGCGATGCCCCGGGCGCTGCGCAGCTGTCTCGGTGGGCGTGACGTGTGCAGCACGCACGCCACCTGCGGGAACAGCACCTGGATGCGCTCCAGCAGGCTCAGCCCATCCCCCTCGGGCAGGGTGTAGCCGCTCACCACCACCTCGGGCTCGTGGACCCAGACCAGCGTCAGGGCCTCCTCCGCGTTCCGCGCGAAGTGCTTGGGACCTGGCAGGTCCCTGCTCGCGCGCCGCAGCGCCGCCAGCCAGCACGGGTCTTGATCCACGAAGAGGAAAGACGCCCTCTCATACCGAGCCATACCCAAGACACCTCCATGAGCCATGTGACCTGCTTGGTTGCCTCAAACCAAGCCTACCCGGGGAGTTCTTGGAAGCCAACCCTGCAAGTCATATCGACATAGGCGAACCCGTTGGGTTAACGAACATGGAAAAGACCCTCGCATCCAGGCTCGGAGGGGCAGCACGCCTCGCCCGACAGCGCCTCAATCTCACGCAGGCCGACGTCGCCGAGCGCATTGGCATTGCGAGCGAAGTCTACGGCCGGCTGGAGCGCGGCCACATGCTGCCCAGCATCCAGACCTTCCGCCGCCTCTGCGTCGTCCTCTCTATCTCCGCGGACGAGGCGCTGGGCCTCAAGCCCTCGGGCGACCTGAAGTGGGTGGCCGAGCCGCCCTCGGACCACGGCGAACCCGCCGAGCTGCGCCGGCTCATGCGCCGCGCTCGCCAGCTGGACCGCACCTCCATCCGGTTGCTGAGCGTCCTGGCGTCGAACTTCCGCCCAGGCCGGGGCGGCAACAACGGCACCTGACCCGCGCTGGGTCTCGCTCAGGTACCCGCGGGCGCCGGCTCCTCGATGAGCCGGGCCAGGCGGTCCAGCAGCCTCCGTGCGGAGGGGAAGCCGTTGAAGAGCACCACCTGAGGGTGGGCTTCCAGTGCCGCGCGCTCCTCGCCCTTGGCCAGGGCCCGGTCCACTCCGAGGAGCAGCCCGGCGTCAGGCCGAGAGCGTAGCTCGCCGAGTCTTCGTGCCAGCGCTCCCGCGTGCCACGCGTGGAAGAGCTCCAGCGCCACTTCGCGCCGCGTCTCCTTGTGGCGGAAGGTCAGGTCCGGCACGCACAGTCCCGAGGCTCCCATGTGGCGCGGCAGTGGGGTGAGGTCCACCTCCCACGCCGCGTCTTCGAAGCCCTGGGCCAGGGTGGCCACCTCCTCGGGGATGTGGCCGAGCGCCGTGGGCAGCGGGGAGACCAGCGGGTCCCGGTGGTCCAGCACCAGCACGGCCCGGCGCCGGGCGTGGGCCTCCACCTCGGCTGTCAGCTCCCAGCGCTCCAGCACCGGCACCACCGAGAGGAAGCTCGCCAGTTGCAGCCCGTACTTCTTCTGCAGCGAGAGCAGCGCTCCCGGGCCCTCTACCTCCAGCGCCCAGTCCTCTCCGTCCCGCCGCACCTCCGCTACCAAGCGGCAGAACTTCAGCCACCGCAGCAGCTTTCGGACTCGGAGCAGCTCCGGCGAGCGCGCTCGCAGGGTGAGGCGTCTTGCTCCCATCAGCGGGCCTTGCGCGAGCGCCAAGTTGTAGCGGTCCAACACTCCGGCTGGGGTGAGTGCCTCCCAGCCCAGCAGCCTCCGGTTGCCGGGCAGGTCGATGTAGAGCGCCTCGCGCACCTCGGGGAGAGGGGCGGGCAGGGCCTCCGCGAGCCGGGACTCGTAGGTCTCCAGCGTCGCATCGGGAGGCAGCTCCCGCAGCACCTGAGAGGCCCGCTGGAATCGCTCCCAGCGGGCCTCCGCTACGCCCTCTGCGGCCTCGTCGAAAAGAGCCCGATCCAGCAGCAGCTTCACCAGACCTTTGGCGATGCGAGGCCTCGAGAAGGCTCCAGCTCGCAGGGAGAGTGCTTCCTCGATGTCATCCCGCGTCTGTCCCTTGCCACCGTCCAGCTCTGCGATCAGCTCCTGGGCGATGGCCAGCAGCTCCGGATCGTCCCGCTTGATGAACGAAGGGCGCAGCCGTCCCTCCCGGACCCGGAACAGGAGCAAGTCCCTCGTCAGCACTTACGGGCCCTCCTGATAGGCGCTGTGCTGACGCCGCCGCTCACTGATGCCGCTCTCCGCCGTCTGCGCCGAGCACACCTCGTACAGCAGCGCGCGCTTCCCCGGCCGCTGCCGGAGGATGCGCCCCAGCCGCTGCACGTGCTCGCGCACGCTCCCGCTGCCGCTGAGGATGACCCCCACCCGCGCGTCCGGCACGTCCACGCCCTCGTTCAGCACCTTCGAGGTGAGCAGCACCGGCAGCTCTCCGCTCGCGAACGCCGCCAGCAGCGTCTTCCGCTCAGGCACTGGCGTGTGGTGCGTGATGACCGGCAGCAGCAGGCGCCGCGCCAGCGCGTACACCGTCTCGTTGTCCTCCGTGAAGACCAGCACCCGGTCCCCCCGGTGCTCCACGAGGATGCGCCACAGCACGTCCACCTTGGCGCTCGACGTCAGCGCGATGCGCTTCTGCTCGCGATAGCCCCGGTATGCCGCGCGCCCTTCCTCGCTGCGCTGGCTCTGTGCCAGGAATCGCGCCCAGCCCTCCGGGGCCGACAGCGAGATGCCGTTCTTCCGAAGGAAGCCCACGTATCGCGCCCGCGCCTCGTCGTAGCGCGCCTTCTCCTCGGGAGGCAGCTGCACCTCGATGCGCCGCACCTCGTACGGTGCCAGGTAGCGGCCCTGCAGCTCGCGGATCTCCGCCCGGTACACCCGAGGCCCCAGGAGTTCTTCGGCGATGCGCTCGCCCCCGTCCGTGCGCTCCAGCGTCGCCGACAGCCCCAGCCGGTACGGCGCCAGCGAGCCCTCCGCGATGAAGCGGTAGCTGGGGGCAGGGAGGTGGTGGCACTCGTCGCAGATGAGCAGCCCGAAGCAGTTGCCGTGGAACTCCGTCTGCTGCGTCGCCGAGTCATACGTCGTCACCGTCACCGGCCGCCGGTCATTCACCCCGCCTCCGAGCAGCCCCACCTCCACCCCGAGATGCTTGCTCAGCACCATCTGCCACTGCGCCATCAGATCCAGCGTGGGCACCACCACCAGCGTGGGCCGCTGGATGTGAGCAATCGCCAGCACCGCCAGCAGCGTCTTGCCCGCCCCCGTCGGCAGCTCCACCAGCCCCCGGCCCTTGGCCTGCGTCCACGCCTCCAGCGCCTCACGCTGGTGCGGGAAGGGCTCAATCGGCACCTTCAGCTCCAGCGACAGCGGCTCGAAGCGCTTGGCCCGGTCCTCGTACGGCTCTTTCAACTCTCGGAGCCGCAGCACCACCTCGCGGTAGCGCCAGGCCTCCGTCCGGTACACCCCCGTACGGGCGTCTTTCTGGAAGAGCGCCCGCAACCGGGCATCATCCGGGAGTGTGGGCGCGACCAGTGTGCCGCAGTCGAAGTGGAGCTCTGTCGCCATCCGTACAACCTGGTGAGTAGCCTTTTCCTCGTCCTCGCGCCACAGCGCTCTCGCGGTCCTGGCTCCCTATGGCCCTCGTTCTCTCCCTTGCTCTGCTGACCCTGGGGTGTCTCCTCGGTGCCGGTCTGACGTGGCTGCTCCTCCAGGGACGCCTCCAACATGCGACCCGGTTGGTTCAGGCTGAAGGGGAGACCGAGCGCGCCACCCTCGCCGAGCGTCTTCGAGGCCGTGAGGCCGAAGCGGGAGAGCTGCGCCGCGCTCTAGATGCCGAGCGCCTGCGTGCCCGTCAGCTTCAGGAGGCCCGTGCCGAGCTGGAGGTCCGCCTGTCCTCGCACATGGCGGCCACCCATGAGGAGCGCCGCGCCATGGAGGAGAAGCTGGAGTTGCTCACCCACGCCCGGGATGAGCTCGCCCAGTCCTTCAAGGCGCTCTCCGCCGATGCGCTGCGCATGAACAGCCAGGCCTTCCTCGAGCTCGCTCAGCTTCAGCTCTCCCGCTTCCAGGAGGGCGCCCGCGCGGACCTCACCCATCGCGAGCGCTCCATCGAACAGCTCGTGAAGCCCCTGCGCGAGTCCCTCGAGAAAGTGGACGCTCAGGTGGGCCACCTGGAGCAGGCGCGGGCCCAGGCCTATGGCAGCCTCGCGCAGCAGCTCCAGGCGCTCGCCTCCACCCAGGAGTCCCTGCGCGCCGAGACGGCCAGCCTCGTGGGCGCCCTGCGCGCTCCGACCGTGCGCGGCCGCTGGGGAGAGATTCAGCTCCGGCGCGTCGTAGAGATGGCCGGCATGGTGGAGTGCTGTGATTTCGTCCAGCAGGAGACCGTCACCAGCGAGCGCGGGCGACTGCGGCCCGACCTCGTGGTGCGCCTGCCCGGCAGCAAGAGCGTGGTGGTGGACTCCAAGGCCCCGCTCCAGGCGTACCTCGAGGCCATGGACGCCAAGGACGAGGGCACTCGCGTGGCCAAGCTGCGCGAGCATGCCGCGCAGACCCGCGCCCACCTCAAGGCCCTGGGCGACAAGGCCTACTGGGAGCAGTTCCCCTCCGCCCCCGAGTTCGTCGTCATGTTCCTGCCCGGCGAGACGTTCTTCAGCGCCGCCCTCGAGCAAGACCCGGCCCTCATCGAGGCGGGCGTCGATCGGCAGGTCATCCTCGCCACTCCGACCACCCTCATTGCCCTGCTGCGCGCGGTGGCCTATGGCTGGCGCCAGGAGAACGTGGCTCGCAATGCCCAGGAGATTCGCGACCTGGGGCGCACGCTCTATGATCGGATCCGGACGCTCGCCAAGCACTTCGGGGAGCTCGGCCGCAACCTGGACAAGGCCGTGGACGCTTACAACACCACGGTCGGCTCCCTGGAGGTGCGGGTGCTGCCCGGTGCCCGCCGGTTCAAGGAGTTGGGCGCTGCGGCGGGCGAGGACCTCCCAGCCCTCCCCACGCTCCATGTGGGGACTCGCAGCCTGCGTGCCCCCGAGCTGGACCCTCTCCTCGCCGAGCAGGCAGGACTGCCCGAAAGCTGACCCGAGGGCTTGCCCGGAGGCAGAGGCTGCGGTTACCTGCTTGGAAGATGCGTCACGTCCTCATCGTCAGCCCGCACCGCGCCTCGCGCGAGCTGCTCCTGCGTTTCCTCGCCGAGCCGGAGGTGCAGATCCGCGCGGCCGAAGATGCCGACGCCGCGCTCTCATCTATCGCCTCCAAGCCTCCCGCCGTCGTCGTCGTCGACCTGCGCCGCCCTGACGAGGACCACCCCCTGTTCCTCGCCCTGCTGCGCAAGCGCCACCCCGCCCAGCCGGTCATCGCGCTCGTGCCGGGCAGCCTGCGCGTGTTCGATGGCTCCAAGGAGCGCGTGCGCGACATGCGCGACGTCCAGCCCGAGTCCGCCGAGGGCCTCCACCACCTCCTCTATGCGCTCAAGGAGTCCGTGGAGGAGGTGCTCACCCAGCACCTGCTGCGCGTCTTCCGTCCTCCCGTGGGCCAGGCCTGAGCCGCGCGCGGGGCCGCGGGGCTCAGTAGACCCTCATCGTGAAGGACTTCTCCAGGTTGGTCAGCAGTCCATCCGACACGAGGATGGTGAAGGTGTAGGAGGTTCCCGCGGTGGCGCTGGGCGTCCCCGAGAGCAGCCCCGTCTGGGTGTTGAGCCCGATGCCCGGCGGCAGCGTGCCTGCTTTGAGGCTCCAGGTCAGCGCGGAGCTGGGCATGAGCCTCAGCGCGTATTGGTAGGGCGTACCCTTGCGCGCAGCGGGCACTGACTTGGTCGAGATCACCGTCCCGAGCAGGGGGGCGCTGGTGATGGTGGCCTCTAACTGCTCCTCTGCGGTCTGCGGCTCCTCCGGATCCGAGTCTGTCACGCGCACCCGGAAGCTGTAGTTGCCCGTGGTGTTGGGCGCGCCCTGCACGGTTCCGTCCAGCCCCAATGGGAGGGTGGAGGGGAGGTTGCCGCTCACGTACGTGAAGGCGTAGGGCGGGATGCCCCCGATGGCGGATACCTTCTCGGTGTAGAAGTTCCCCGTGTAGCCCTCCACGAGGGTCATCGGCCCGGCGATGAGCAGTTGAGGGCGGACGCGCAGGCTGTACTCCGCGTTCACGCGCGCTGGCGGGTCCGCCGAGTCCGAGGCCTCTACCTTCACGGGGGAGGTCCCTGGCGTGTTGAGCTGGCCGGAGAGTGTCCCCTCGTTGAGTGCGAGTCCCTGTGGCAGTGGCTGCGTGGCGCGGAACATATAAGGAGGCGTGCCTCCCTCCGCCTGCAGCTCCACCGAGTAGGGCGTGTTCTCGACCGCGAGCGCGAGCTTCTGGGTGAGCAGTGAGAAGGGCGGGCCTGCGTCGACGCCTGCATCGGTTCCACCATCCGACCCCCCATCCACGCCCCCGTCCGTGCCTCCATCCACGCCCCCATCTTCCTCCGGGCCCGCGTCCGTGCCCGCATCCGGGGGTTCGGGGGGAAGGCAGCGGGACTCCTCGCTGCAGTCGGGCAGGCAGAGATGCTTCTCCGCCAAGCACGTGAAGCCCGTGGGGCAGCTGCCGTCCTCGGCGCAGGGCTCGAAGCGGGAGAGATCCGGGTTGAAGCTGCAGGCGAAGACGAGCCCCACCGCGCACCCGAGCGCTGCGCCCAGCTGGAGCCACCGCGCGTTCATGGCAGCTCCCAGACGAGGAGCAGCGCGCCCCCTGCCCCCAGCAGGGCTCCCGCGCCCAGCAGGCCGTTGGCGGCGAGGCTCTGCCGCTCGCCCTTGCGCAGCCCGTCCGCGAAGCAGCGGCGGAGGTCGTCGCCCTCGCCCACGCAGCCGCCCGTGCCCGTGGAGAATCGCTTCTCCGTCGAATTGGCCGCCAGCCCGAAGCCCACGCCCGCCGCGAGCGCGGCGGCTCCCGTGCCCAAGAGCACCAGGGGCAGGGGCTTCAGCGTCTTCTCCACCTCGGTCCGCTGAGAGGGAGGTCCCCGGCCTTGCCATAACGAGCCGAAGGCCTTCGCCGCAGCCTCCTCGGCACCCACTTCCAGCGTGGGCACGGAGAAGGTGCTCCGGGATTCATGCCCGTCCGCCCTCACCAGCGTCAGTGCCACGGTCCGCTGGCCTCCCAGCCCGAGCACCCGCCCATGCAGGAGCCACTTCGTGCCGTAAGCCTTGAGCTCCTCCACCCGGCACGCATCATCCGCGCACGCACGATGCTTGCCGGCCAGCGCGCGCAGCCGCTCCACCGTGTCCTTTCGAGGTTCCAGGCAGATGCCCGGCGTCCTCGCCACGGCCCGGCGGACCACGTCCTCCGTCTGGCGGCTCTCGGCGCGCGGCAGCGCCACCGGATCGAACGGCACGAGCACCAGGCGATCGCCCACGCACACGGCTCCCGCAGGCGCGGCGCCCAGGCTCAGCATGAGCGCGAGTGGCAGGAGCATCACGGCGAGAGGTCAGGACCTTCGTCCATGACGACCGGGGGCATGCCCTGGCTCGCCACGTAGCCGCTGTAGAAGCTGGGACCGAATGCCACGCCGAACAGCTTGTCCCGGAAGGCCTCCTCCACCGCGCCCCGGCTGGCCACCGTCGAGCTGCTCCAAGCCAGCCCTCCCGCATCCACCAGCGCCCCCGCCCGGTCCATCTTCAGGCGCGCCTCGCGGCCCTCCGTGCGCAGGTAATAGCCCCGGTCCGGAGGCAGGGCCAGCACCAGCGGGCGCTCGCGCTCCTTGTGGAAGTCCGCCACGCGGACGCCTCGCGTGTCCTCCACCCACATACGTCCGCTGAGCCCCTCGGGCACCAGCAGGTAGCCCAGCCCGCTGTTGCGGCCCAGGTCGCTCAGCGCCGCGCTTCGATCCAGCGGAGGCGGCCGCGCGAAGATGTCCAGCTTGCCGCGCACGTCCTGCACGCCCTGGCTCGCGGCGGCGATGAAGGCCGTCAGCTCCGAGTACTCCACCCGCCCGTCCCGGTTCACGTCCGCCGCCCCCGCCAGCGCCGAGCGCACCTGGTGGCTGAAGACGCCCGCGGAGATCGTGCTCCACTCGTGGCTCTCGCGAGCGCTCGAGGTGGACAGCACCACGCCCACCTGCGGGTAGCGATCCAGCTCGCGCGAGGCCAGGTGCTGCGTCACCGCCGCCGTCTGCGCCGGGCCGATGGGCAGCGCCCCGCGCGCGTTCACGAAGAAGTACGAGTCGCACGCATCCACGATGAGGTGGATAAAGCTGGCGGGGCTCGGGGTGATGACCTGGGCGTAGAGATCGCTCCGGTTGAAGGGCCCATCCAGCAGGCTCACCATGCCCTCGCCCGCGGGCCCGCGCTGCCCGTGGCCCGTGAAGATGAAGTAGAGCACCGGCGCCTTCCCGGCCTTCCGGTCCTCCGCCATCTCCGCGTTGAGCCGCGCCAGGGACTCCTTCAGCCGCGCGCGGGTGGGCGGCTGGGTGCGGGCGGCCAGACCGGGGTGGCGCGCCTGCGTCTCCTCGTCCAGCACGCTCAGCAGCACCGTGTCCCGGGCTTGGGGCGCGAACAGCTCGTAGTAGCGCGCCCCATCATCGTCCGCATAACGCAGCGCGGCTTGCTTCGGATCCAGGCTGGCGTTGTTGGCGATGATGAGCGCGTAGGAGACCCGCTCGGGCTCCGCAGCCAGGGCAGGCCACGAGGCGGCGAGCCCCAGCAGGAGCAGCGGGAAGCCGAGAGAGAAACCGAAGGGAGAGCGGGGCGAAGGCATGGGGGGCCAGGCACGCACGGCGCGAAATTGAACAGCAGCGTGCCATTTTAATGCGAGGCGATCCACTCGGCCTGGCTCTCGACAAGGGAGAGTGACGGCGGCTGAACGCCGCTGCTATGTGGCGTGAATGGCGTGGGAGTGGGACCCAGAGCGATTGCGGCGCTTCCGGGACGGCGCACCGGAGGTGTTGGGAGAGGTGTATCGCGCGCACGCCGAGCCCCTGGCTCGCGCGCTGCGTTCGATCGCCTTCCGTGGGCGCGGCTTCGCCCACCTTCAAGGTGCGCTCGAGGTGGAGAACACGGTGCTGGAGACCTTCGCGCGCGCCTTCGAACCCCGGACACGCCTGGCGTACGACGGGGTGCGCCCTTATGCCCAGTTCCTCATGGGCATTGCGCGCAACGTGGTGCTCGAGCAGTCCCGCACGCGTGAGGTGGTGGCCGGGCTGGGGCCGCAGGACGAGGGCTCCACGGTGGATTGGGAGCTGGGCGCCGCGAGCAGCGGCGGTGAGAGCCTGGAGCAGCAGCTCGAGGACCAGGAGATGGAGGCGCTCCTGGCGAGCTTCAAGGAGGGTCTGTCTCCCGAGGAGCGCCAGCTGTTCGAGCTGCGCTTCACCGAGGGACTGGCTCAGGAGAGCGCGGCCGAGCGCGTGGGCCTCACGCGCATTCAGGTGCGGCGGCGCGAGAAGGGACTCAAGCAGCGGCTGCTCGACTTCCTGCAGTCCCGCGGCTACCTGCAGAACATTCAGGCGAAGGGGTGGGGGTTCTTGAAGGGGAGGGGCGAGGCATGACGTGCACGAATTCGGAGATGAAGGCCGCGCTGCGGCAGCTGTTCCTCGGTGAGCTGAAGCCCGAGGCCCACGCCCTGCTGCGTGAGCACGCGAAGACCTGCGCCGAGTGCCGGGACGGCTACGAGCGGCTCTCGCGCGTGGAGTCCGCGCTGGAGAAGCGGGTGCTGCCCCAGGGCCGCGAGGCGCTGCTCGAGGCGCAGCTCATGGCGCGTGTCCGGGCCTCGGAGAAGGCGGCCGCTCCCGAGCGCCGCTCGGTGTGGGACTGGTGGAAGGTGGTGCTCCCGGCCGCGGCGATGGCGGCGGTGGCCCTGCTGGTGGTCGTCCCTCGCGGTCAGCGCACGGGGCCCGCCGAGGGTGAGTGGCAGGCACGCAAGGGCTCGACGGAGAGCGCGTACGGCGTGCGTGCGTTCTGCGTGTCCTCGGAGGGGCAGGTGAAGGGCGAGGCTCTGCCGGGTGGCAAGCTGGCGTGCCCGGAGGGCGCGTCCGTGCAGTTCAGCTACACGGCGCCCCGGGGTGCACGGCTCTCGGTGGCGGCGAAGTCCTCCTCGGGCGAGGTGCTCCAGTTCTTCCCGAGCGAGGGCGCGCCTGCTCCGGTGACGCCGGGCGTGGATGTGCCGCTCGCGTACAGCACGCCGGTGCAAGGCGGCTGGCTCTCCGCGCCGATGGAGGTCCAGGCCCGCTTCACGGACGACAAGGGCCAGGTGCTGGGCGAGACGCAGGTGACGCTCACCCCGGCGAAGTAGTCCTCGCCTCCGGGCTCACAGCCGCAGGCGGTAACCCAAGCTCCCGAGGAAGCCCCCGGCATTCACCGAGCCCGTGGTGAGGAAGCTCACTCTGGTGAAGTGGTAATGCGCTTCCAGGAAGAGGCCTCCCGGTCCCAGGTGCAGCTCGGCGCCTCCGAGGAACTGGAAGCCCAGGGTGCCCTCCTTCTCCTCGATGGTGGCGCCAAAGCCCTGCGTGGTGGCTCGGTGCAGGTAGAGCCCCGGGCCTGCGCCCGCGTACGGAGTCACCGAGCCCCACGCACCCTCGAAGCGGTACACCGCCGAGAGCATCAGGGCCAGCTCGCGCTCGGTGAGCCGGTACTCCTGCTCGCCCAGCGTGAGCCGGGGATCGTCGAGCGTCCCGGACGTCTTCGGCTGGTGGAAGCTGCCCTCCAACACGATGGCCAGCCGCCGCTGCAGCAGCGGGGTGATGTAGCCCACCTCGAGACCGAAGTACGGAGCGCCCCCGAGCGAGGCGGTGCTCTGGAAGAAGCCGGCCTTCGGGGCCAGCACGATGCTGTCACCCTCGGAGGCCTCCTCCACTGGAGCCGCCGGAGCCGGAGCCGGGGCCTGAGTGAGGGCGAGGAGCGCGAGGACGGAGAGAGCAGTCATGGGTAGCTGACCGTGAGCGCGTTGGGCAGCGTGAACGAGCAGCCCTCGGGGTTGGTGATGGAGAGGGAGTACGTGCCCGCGGGCGTGCCGGGGACGAGCTCCGTGGAGAGCCGCGTGGGCGAGTCCACCGAGAGGATGAAGATCTCCAGCGGCTCGGCGCCCTCGCGCAGCAGCTGCATGGCGGGGAACGTGTCCGTCCGGAAGCCCGTGCCCTCGACGACGAGCGGGGTGATGTCATCGGCCTGGAAGCCCTGCGGCGCCGTCACCCGCGTCACCTGCGGAGGCGGGACCATGACGAGCAGATCCGCCAGCTCGTGCGTGCCTCCAGCGAGGTTTTTCACCTCCAACGCATAGCTGCCCTCGGGCAGCTCCGCCCCAGGGCTGGAGTCCCGCGTGGGGATGTCCAGGAACATCCGCTCGGAGTCCCGGTACGAGACGCGGGACGGATCCAGCGTCAGCGTGACGGGGCCCTTCAGGGTGATCTCCGGCAGGCCCAGCGTGGCTTCACCGGTGAGCACGTCCTCGGGGATGGGCGTGAAGCGCTCGCCCAGCAGGTTGATGCACCAGCCGCGCGCGGCTTCCGCCGTCTTGCAGTTGAGCTCCGGCGCGGGGGCTTTCTGCGCGTTGCACACGCGCGCGGGGTTGGTGAAGGGCTGGCGCGGGTTGACGGTGCCGATCAGCTTCGGCGTGGGGCCCTCGGTGCTGGGAGAGCACGCGGCGAGCACGAGCAGGGATGCGAGGAGCGGGAGTCTCAAAGGGATCCTCTTCTGATGCGGCGGGCCGGGGGGCGGCGAGCTTGGCACACGGCAGTGCGAGGGCGTACGGCGTCAGTGCAGGAAGGCCCGGTCCGCGGAGGGCTCCTCCCGCTTGTCCACCTTGAGGGGCACCAGCTGGTCCAACATCTTCGGGTCCACGAGCGTGCCCGAGGTGGGGAAGTCCAGGCCCGCCGCCGTCCACTCGGGGACGAAGAGGATGGGCTCGGCCGTGCCGTTGTAGCCGAGCTGGACCAGCAGCTCCTCCTCGAACGTCCGGCAGTTCTTCTCGCAGCACGTGAAGGCCGAGCGGACGCGGTAGAGGCCCTCGGCCAGGAGCGGCTCCAGGTGCTCGGCCCACTGCGGATCCGGCAGGGTGGTGCCGTGCGAGTGCCAGCGGGCGCGGTTCACGCTCCAGCCGCTGGGCAAGTACAGGCCGGGGCCGGGCTCGCCGTGGTTGTGGAAGTACACGAGGCGTCCCTCGGGGATGCTGGTGCCGAGGGCGCGCCGGGTCCGATAGAGCCCGCAAGGGGGGAGGGGCGACGACATGGTGGCTGTGTTCTAGCCCGCTCGGCAGACGGTGCGACGTCTCCTCTTTTCAGGGCCCTGGAGGGTGGCTGAAGTTTTTCCAGGCCCCGGCCGGAATGGGCACCCTGTCCTGCAGGGCGATTTGGCGTAACTCCTTGAAATCACAGAGAGGCAGTGCGGGCCCGAGGGTCGGCACGGGGGATGCTAAGGACAAAGGCGTGGGCAGTAAGCGGGACGGGGCAGGACGGGTGGTGCAGGGCGGCGGGGCGGTGGTGGGTGGGGCGGGACGGGGCAGGACGGGGC